>NZ_JAVESS010000005.1 GCF_034006445.1 Desulfovibrio sp.
GAGACAGGTCGTGGCTTACGGCGCTCAGGGGGTGTTCAAGCGCGTGCGTGAAGTGCAGCAGGCCATTGTCAAAGGCGACGCCAGCCTCAAGGGCAGCGAAGCAGAGAGCGTAACGGGCTTTGAGATCAGTGGGGTTTTCCAGGGCAACGGGCAGCCACTTGTGCACAAGGCGGATGGTGTCCCTGGCCAGATTGACGGCAAGAGGGTTTGAAACCGTTGTTGTGGCCGCCTCCACCACATGGTTGACGGCGTCGATGGAGACGTATCTGGTCTGTTCCATGGACAATCCGGTCATCAGGGCGGGATCGTCAATGGCAAAGCGGGGATAGATGCAGTCGTAGGCAATGGCAGGCTTGTAGTTGAGCCTGGTGACCGTGGCGACGGCAAAGCGGTTCACCTCGCTGCCAGTGCCGTGGGTCAGGTTGATGGCGATGATGGGCAGGGCCTTTTCGGGCGTGAAGCGGAAGCAATAGAGATCCTCGCCGCTTTTGCCAGGGTTGGCCAGCAGTATGGCCGCGCTCTTGCCACAGTCGATGGGACTGCCGCCGCCAATGCAGATAACGGCTCCAGCGTTGATGGCGCGTCCCATTTCCGCGGCTTCGTCCACGCTGTCTGTGCTGGGATTGGGGGTGACGCGATTGTACAGGGCAAGGGTGATGCCGTGTTTTTTGGCCGCAGCCTCCACCTTGTCCCAGGCTCCCGTAACCTTGTAGGAATGCCCGCCGCTGACGCAAAGAATGGACGCAATCCCTTCCTGCTTCATCTGGGCCAGAATGTCGTCAATCTTGTTGATGGCACCAACGCCAATATAGGCTGTCGTCTTGACGCGAATTTCCCGAACAACATCATAATCGCAACTTTCGTCCCACATGATGGCCTCCTGCTGGCCCAGGGGTATCCTGTGCCATGTTGTATGTTCTGAACGATTGTTATTTTTTTCACGTGACTTTTTTATATGCCCTATCGGAATAGTAGTAAAGCTCATTGGTCGTACAAACAATATTATTGGGCACGGGCATGCGAGGCCATGACAAAAGAAGCCGCTATTGGGGTATGCCGCAGCTCTGTTTGCCGTCATTAAAGGAAGGCTCTGTAACGAAAAGAGGGGACGTAACGCGAAAGTAAGACTCTGTACGCGAAGAGGCATGGGCATCGACAACTCTCCGCGTCCGGGCCTCTTTCAGTCGGGGGCAAGGGCAAGCTGTGCCATGTCACAGCAAATGGCTGCGGGCAAGGCTCGCGTCACTGTTTTGTCTGGGGAGGGGACCCTAGGTGAACCCCAAAAAATGCGGGGCACCGAAAGGGTGCGCGCAGGGGCATGCGCGCGAGCTAGGGGCATGGCTCTTTTGCAGCAGGAAGGATTACGGGACTGGAGCAGTTAACCCACTTGATTCGTTAACTGCTCCAGCTGTCTCCCCCCTGCGCTTGGGGTAAGCGGCACTAAATCCACTGAATTGTTTTACCGTTCAGCATTTTTTCATCTTCATCCAGCAGGGCGGCTATTTTTGCCAATTCATATTGCGCCATCTCCGGATCAGAAAGCATGGCAGGGCAGGCTGCCAATGAGAACGCAAAGGTGAATTCCTTGTAAGGCGTAAAGCAAAAGGATTTATATCGCCATGGGAAAAGGCGCGCGCGAATCATGTTGTATGTTAAATACAAAAAACTTTTGGGCGTGAAGACAGAATGATGCCCGTCTAGATCAGATCCATCAAGAACGCTCTGATATCTTGTGACAACGGCATTCCATTGGCGGTCATTGGAGAGCAGGTGTGCTACAGCCAGGTTGTCATCTTTCCAAAATTCAACGGGGTTGTTGCATCTTGCTGTATCCAGAATGTGATCCATGACTCTCCAGGGGGCGTAGGGCATCTTTGTGGTGTGGATATACCATGCTTCGGCGAATGATGTGGGCTGTCTGAAATGGTCAAAGCAGTAACGATGGTCGGGGAGCAAGGCCCAAAATATGCCGCCATCTGTCATGATCTTCTGAATATCAAGAAGAAACTCAATAAGTCTGGGCATGTGTTCTAAAACATGGCAGCTAACAACATAATCGAATTTGGGGACATCTTTTAGTGCTGCGGCGTAGCTCTCTTTGATGACAAAATCTATTGGTACAGCGTTTAATACTCGAGGTTCATTTTTATAAATCTCTAGTAGTTCGGCATCACTGCGCACATCTGCATAATATACGTCAGCTTCAGATTTCTTGAAGATGGGCGTATCCAAAGGGCCTATTTCCAGAATGCGTTTTTTGGTGTCAACACCTTTGATAAACTTGGAAATATCGCTGCGCATTTGCGTTGCCTCATGTTGGGTAATTGAAGGTTCTATCTAAAATTCTTGCAGGCGTGCCGCGAGCCTCGTTTCGCAAGCTTTTTTGCCATGACCTCGTTGACGACAGATGGTTCACGGAGAAGACGGTCTTTTATGGCTCTATATATAAACCAATGTGCAATGTGCTGTATGCAACAGTTTTATGCAGAGCTTCAGCCTATACTGCGCCGCATGCTCTCTCAATGTTTTTTATTGGCGCGTATAAAGAACACCATGCCCTGTATCTGTTAAAGAATGTTTTGGCGACAGAAAACACAGCCTAATCTATAGTCATTCGAGAAGCAACCTTGCATCACCAGAACACCTGCAATCGTTGGAGCATTTTCACATTGGAATGCAGGGGAGGCAGTGCGGTCAGGCCTCCGTCAGTGATGGGCTGATACAGCCTGAATCGTTATGGGGCCCTGCAATTCCGTGTTGTGCGCAGGCATGTAAGGGTGTTCCAGCTGCCGCGTCGTGCATCTGTTCGTAGGTGTCAGTTGCCTGCTCCCACGGGCGTTTTGCCTTGCCGGGCATATGCAAAAACGGTATGCACTCCCGTGAGCGCCCGCCGCCGCCCGTCGCCCTTGCGGCCCTGTTTTTTCACCGAACCAAAGGATCCCCTGTGCAGTTTTTCGAGCAGATCGCAAAAGAGTTGAGCATTGCCCCCGGTCAGGCCAAGGCCGTGGCGGAACTTCTGGACGAAGGGGCCACCATTCCCTTTATTGCCCGCTACCGCAAAGAGGCGCACGGCTCGCTGGACGAGGTGGCCGTCACTGCCGTGCGCGACAGGCTCACACAGTTGCGCGAACTGGAAGCGCGGCGGCAGGCCGTTCTTGCGTCACTCACCGAGCGGGAACTGCTTACCGACGAACTGCGCGCCAGCGTCATGGCCGCCGAAACCATGACGGCTCTGGAAGACGTGTACCTTCCCTACCGCCCCAAGCGGCGCACCCGCGCCACCATGGCCAGGGAAAAAGGCCTTGAGCCTCTGGCCCTGACCCTGCTGGAGCAGACCGCGAGCCTCTTGCCCGAAGAAGCCGCCACGCCCTTTGTGAATGTTGAAAAAGGCGTGGAATCCACCGAGGCTGCCCTGGCCGGAGCACGGGACATCATTGCTGAAATTGCCAGCGAGCACGCTGCGGCCCGCGCGGCCATGCGCGAGTATTTCGCCCGCAAGGCCGTGGCGGCGTCCAGCGTGGCCAAGGGCAAGGAAGAGGAGGGGGCCAAGTTCCGCGACTACTTTGACTGGCAGGAAAGCGCCGCCAAGGCCGCCGGGCACCGTCTGCTCGCCATGCTGCGCGGTGAGGCCGAAGGCTTTTTGACCCTGCGCTTTCTGCCGGAAGCCGAACCGACCCAGGCGCTTTTTCGGGGCATGTTTGTCAAAAATTCTTCGCCCGCAGGGCAGCAGGTATGCGAAGCCGTGGACGACGGCTACAAACGCCTGCTTGCGCCCTCGCTGGAAACGGAACTGCGCGCGACCCTGCGCAAAAAGGCCGAAAGCGAAGCCATTGCCGTGTTTGCGAAGAACCTGCGCCAGCTTTTGCTGGCCTCGCCGCTGGGGCAAAAGCGCGTTCTCGCCATTGACCCCGGCTTTCGCACGGGCTGCAAGATTGTGTGCCTGGATGCGCAGGGCGCGCTGCTGCACCACGACCTCATCCATATTTTGAGCGAGGGCCAGCGCAAGGACGCCGGGGAAAAGGTACGCAAGCTCGCTGCCGACTACGGCGCCGAGGCCATAGCCATTGGCAACGGCACGGCGGGGCGCGAGACGGAAGCTCTCGTGCGCTCCCTGCAGCTTTCGCTTCCGGTGCTTGTGGTCAGCGAGAGCGGGGCCAGCGTGTATTCGGCCTCCGAAACGGCGCGGCGTGAATTTCCCGACCTCGACCTCACGGTGCGCGGCGCTGTTTCCATCGGCCGCAGGCTCATGGATCCGCTGGCCGAACTGGTGAAGATCGACCCCAAGGCCATTGGCGTTGGCCAGTATCAGCACGATGTGGATCAGGCTGACCTGAAACAAAGCCTGGACGATGTGGTTGAAAGCTGCGTGAACGCGGTGGGAGTGGAGGTGAACACGGCCAGCATGGAGCTTCTGACGCACGTTTCCGGCCTTGGCCCGGCCCTGGCCAAGTCTGTGGTGACCTACCGCGAAGCCAACGGCCCCTTTGCCCTTCGCAAGGATCTGAAAAAAGTGCCGCGCCTTGGGCCAAAAGCCTTTGAGCAGGCAGCGGGCTTTTTGCGCATCCACGGCGGGGCGAACCCGCTGGACGCTTCAGCCGTTCACCCTGAATCCTATGGAATCGTCAAGGCCATGGCCGCTGATCTCGGCTGCTCCGTGCCAGATCTGCTTGCCAACGCCGAAATGCGGCGGCGCATCAGGCCCGAGGCCTATGTGACGGAAACCGTGGGGCTGCCCACGCTTCGCGACATCCTCGCCGAACTGGAAAAGCCGGGCCGAGACCCGCGCGAAGCCTTTGAGGCCTTTGCCTTTGCCGAGGGCGTGACGCGCATTGAAGACCTTGAGGCGGGCATGCGCCTGCCTGGCATCGTCACCAATGTGACCAACTTCGGCGCTTTTGTGGACATAGGCGTGCATCAGGACGGGCTGGTGCACATCAGCCAGCTGGCGGACAGCTTTGTCAGCGACCCGCACACGGTGGTGACCGTGCAGCAGCAGGTGAGCGTCACCGTGCTGGAGGTGGACGCGGCCCGCAAGCGCATATCCCTGTCCATGCGTAAAAATCCGGAGGCGGCACCCGTACGGGAACAGGCGCGCGACCATGCTCGAGATCAGGCACGCGACCAGGGCCGCAGGCCCGAAGCCGAAAGGCGGCAACCCGCGCGTGAAAACAGGCCGCAGCCCCGGACTGAAAATCGCCCCCGGACTGAGAATCGCCAGGAACGCCAGAAGCCGGAGCAGGGGCGCAGGCCGTTTCAGGACATGCTCGCCAAATTTGGCAAGCGGTAATGGGTAGGGCGAATAGTAAAGGGTGAATGCTTTGTGGGGGAGGGACCCTTTTGCAAAAGGGTCTCCTCCCCCACGCCCCCACCCCCTAAAACCTTTATCTGGGGCAGTGCGCTACTTGTGTTTTTTTCGGCAGCACGGCAAGCGGCCCTTTTCATGACGGAAGCACACACGCGATGTGCGCTTCCGTCATGAAAAGGGCCGCTTTTTTATTTTCACGGTGCATGCGCGTTCGGGGCATGCCTTTGCGATGCGCGGTTCCCAATGGTTGCAGGCGTCCGCTGCGGCGCGAGCCAGCGGGCCTGCCCGCGCGGCAAGGAAGCTAAGAAAACACTGATTAAAGAGCCTCATGGAAACGCGCAGTTGTTTCGTTTGGCAAGGCGCGAGCTTTTTTTGAAGCAGGAGTGGACTCTTCCGTCCTCGACTGTTTCAAAAAAAGTGAAGCAACGCCGCCAAACGTAATAGACCAGCGTTTCCCCAGACAGTGTGGTCATGAGATGAATTTTCAGTCATACCCGTCATATCATGGAGAACGAGCCTTTTATGCAGGGAGTGTACTCTGTTGGTACTCGACCGGAATAAAAGGCGAAGTTCGACGCAGAGATGCCTGTAAAGGCGCTCGTGACCACACTGTCTAGCCGAGTTCTTCCAACCTTTGCTCAACAGCTTCCCAGCGCAACAGCAGTTCCGTCTGTTCTTCTTCCAGCGCCGCGAGGCGCTCGGTTGTGCGGGTAAAGGCCGCCGGGTCCCTGCTGAAAAGCTCCGGGTCGGTCAGGGCCGTTTCAAGGCGCGCCTGCTCCTGTTCCAGCGCGTCCATGCGCTCCGGCAGGGCTTCCAGTTCCTTGGTCAGCAGGTCGAATTCCCGTTGTTCCTTGAAATTGCGTCGGCGGGGCCTGTCGGGCGGCTGTTGCTGCCCCGGTTGCTGGCCCGGCTGTTGGCCCGTTTGTTGGCCTGCCTGCTGGTATGTCTGCTGTCCTGTCCTGCCGTTTTTTTCATCGGATTTTCTGTCCTGCGCCGGGGTAGCGCGCTGGCGCAGCCAATCCGTATACGCGCCAACGTATTCGTGAGCCTTGCCGTCGCCTTCAAGGGCGATGACGCTGGTGACGAGATTGTCCAGAAAGCTGCGGTCATGGCTGACGATAAGCACCGTACCCGAATACTCCGACAGCAGTTCTTCAAGAAGTTCCAGCGTTTCCACATCCAGATCGTTGGTGGGTTCGTCCAGCACCAGCAGATTGGAGGGCCGGGTAAAAAGCTTTGCCAGCAGCAGGCGGTTGCGCTCGCCGCCGGAAAGCGCCTTGACCGGGAGGCGGAGGCGATCCGGGGTAAAGAGAAAGTCCTGCAGATATCCGGCCACATGGCGCGTGTTGCCGCCCACAGTGACCACGTCGTTGCCTTCCGCCACGCTGTCCATGACGCTTTCTTCCGGATCCAGACTTTCGCGCAGCTGGTCAAAGTAACTGATCTGCAAATTGGTGCCAAGGCGCACCGTGCCTTCCGTGGGGGCCAGTTCACCAAGCAGCACGCGCAGCAGGGTGGTTTTGCCTGTTCCGTTGTCGCCGATGAGGCCCACGCGGTCGCCGCGCTGGATGATGGTGGAAAATCCGCTGAACAGCGGCGGCCTGCCGGGGTAGGCAAAGGCGATGGTGTCCGCCTCGATGACAAGCTTGCCCGAACGTCCGGCCTCCTGCGCGGCCATACTCACGTTGCCCTGTTTGTCGCGCCGCTCGGCGCGTTCGACCCGCAGAGCCTCAAGGGCGCGCACCCGGCCCATGTTGCGCGTGCGGCGGGCCTTGATGCCCTGACGTATCCACGCCTCTTCCTGGGCGAGTTTTTTGTCAAAAAGCGCAAAGGCGCGTTCTTCGGCGGCCAGGCGCTCTTCACGGCGTTCGGGGTAGCGGTCGAAGCCGCAGGAATAGCTGTGCAGCTTGCCCCTGTCGATCTCCACCACCCGGGTGGCGAGCCGCCGGGAAAAAGCCCGGTCATGGCTGACGAAAATCAGGGTGCGGGCCTTGCGCAGCAGAAAGTTTTCCAGCCAGGTTATGGTGGCCAGATCAAGGTGGTTGGTGGGTTCGTCCAGAATAAGGTCTTCAGAGCACACAAGCGCCCGCGCCAGCGCCACACGCCGCTTTGTTCCGCCTGAGAGCGAGGCGAACTCGGCATCCGGGTCCAGCTCCAGATGGTTGATGACGGCCAGAACCTCGCCGTAGCGCTCCCAGTCTGAGCCAGAATGAAGGTTGGCGTCCTGCCCGGTATCGGCGCTGCCGTCAAAAGACGCGGGATTGGCCGCCTCCGCGCTGTCGGCCACGGCCGCGTCAGGCCCCGTCCCGGCATGGGCGGCGGCAAGGGCCTTGCCTTCGTCGCCAAGGGCTGCGGCCACCAGGGAAAACACGGAGCCTTGCCAGTCTTCGGGCACGTCCTGGGGCATTTGCCCGATCTGGGTTCCGGGGCGGATGATGATGCCCGAATCCGGCTGCATCTGCCCGCCAAGAAGCGCCAGCAGCGAGGATTTGCCCGCGCCGTTGCGTCCGATGAGGCAAAGCCTTTCGCCCGTTTCAACGGAAAAATCCGCCGCGTCCAGCAGCGGCTTGCCGCCGAGGTTCAGGGTCACGCCCTGCATGCTCAGAAATGCCAAGAGGTTCTCCAGCGCTGTGTGCTTTGTATTTGTATGCTCAGGGGGGGTCACGTACCGCCCTGTCCGGCTCGCGAGCGTATGAATACCCCAGCGGGCGCACCGACGCAACGGCCTCACAGTCGGCTGCCCGGAGCGCAACAGGTCACGCGGATGTCAGGCCCCAACCGCTTCGCAGGCGACCACCCGGGGCGCAATCGGCTGCCCGGAGCGCAGGCAACCACCCGGAGCGCAATCGGCTGCCCGGAGCGCAATCGGCTGCCCGGAGCGCAATCGGCTGCCCGGAGCGCAATCGGCGGGCGGTTGCCTGGCGGCGCGCATTCGAACGACGGGCGCTCGAATGCCGTGCGGTTGGGGCGGGTGTCAGGCGGCGGGGTGGCTTGCACAGGGGAATGCTGCCAGCAGAGCCGGTATGCGCCGCATGACCGTGATGGCGTAGCCATTTTCATATATGATATGTCATTATATTACTTGTGGTTCTCTTTTTTTGCTTGCAGCAGACTGTATGGTGTTCGTTACAAAAATGTAACGAAGGACGTGAAAAAAGGCTGCAAGAGGTTGCTTGAACTGTGGGCACTGCTGCTTTAACAGTAAAACTGCCATATCTTTAATGTGTAATTCTATATTTTTTTATCCTTATCCGATAATAGGGCTGCTGCAGGTGTGAAAACCCTGTGCTGATATGTGCAGCAATGTCTCATGAAAAAGCAGGCTAGCGCAGTTGCCGCAGCAGAGCGCCTGCCTGGGCTTGCCTGCGGCAGCATGCGCGAATCCCGACACAAGAAGTTGTATTTCCGTAGGGGAATATGGGGCGGATAGGACTGCATGGATGCCCGGGGGCAATGGCATCGGAGTTGTCATACTTGCCAGCCAGGCACACACCGTGAGGTGTGGCGCGGCCAAAGCATGCAGGTCGTGGGCAAGTAAAAATACATTATCAGAATTATAATTCTTGACACGTATATAGAAATGGCGTTAAATTCAACCTGCCAAGAATAAGAACTGTTGTTTACATTGTCTGAAGCATGCTTTGCTGTCAGCTCTCTTCGTTCGCGTTCTTGTAGCGGAAATTGCCCCTGAATTTCCCCACCTGTCTTAACGCATCATCGTCTTTGCCGCATGGTCGATGACTATGATGTCCAAAAAAAGCTTCGCGCAGTGCATTTTTTTGCACTGCGCGGCGGCTCTTTTGCGTGGAAGGATTCTCTTCCTCTTCTCTCTACTATATTGGTGCCTTTTTTGCATTGTTTGTACCGCGCCGTCTGGTTTACGGCGCGGGCCAGCCCTTTTTATTTTTTGTACGTATTTTACTAAACGCAGCCCTTCTGTACCAAGAAGCCTGCAGGAAAGGTGCACTCACATGGCAGACGTCAAGCTTTCACGCCCGGCCCAAGGACAGCACATTGTTGTGCCCAGTACTCCTGATGCCCGCATGATTCTGGATTTTTCAGCGGATCAGGTAAACATTGACCGGCCCGAAGGTTCCAACAGCTTATTCTTTCAGTTTGGCGACGGCGCATCAATAGAATTGCAGAATTTTTATACGGCATACAATAAAGAAGAAATGCCGGAGTTTCAGATCGACGGGCAGATAATCGCAGGCACGGACTTTTTTCAGGCATTCGGGCCTGATCTGCTCCCCGCTGCCGGCCCTGCGGCCAGTGCCGAGCGCGGCGCGCGCTACAGCGAGTATGCCAATATGAGCCTTGCTGAAGGCACGTGGCATCTCAACGAGCTTGATTACCGCCTGGGTTTTGACGGTCAGCAGTCAACCGACGAGTGGCAGAGTGGCTTTATTGACAACCTCGCCCCCACGCTCAGCACCGCCGGCGCGCCCATCACGCTCGGACTGACAGAAACCGGCTGGAACGGCGAAAGCCCCGCCAGCCCCGCTCCAAGCGTCACGGGCAGCTTTAGTGTGCAAGACCCCGATGGCGACAGCCTCACCGCGACCGTCAGCATTGGCGGCAAGACGGTGGTTGTCAACCTCACCGGCCCCACCACGGTGGAGAGCGACTACGGCTCTCTGGTCATCACGCCCAAGGGCGGCGGCTCCAACATCACTTTTGATTTCGCGTACACCCTCAAGGAGGAGCCGTACAGCAAGACAGACCAGCTTGCAGAAGGCGAGCAGGTCACTGACGGCATCGTCATATCTGTCAACGACGGCATGGGGCATACGGTCACTCAGCCCATCAACGTGGTCATCACGGGCAGCAATGACGCGCCGGATATCACGGGCGTGACCGACCTGACGCTGAAAGACCAGGGCGTGTTTGCTGGCGAATACGGGGCGGACGACCGCACGGAAAAGCTGCTGACCGATGAAAATAAATCCACCACGGATGGCGGCACGGACGCGGGGCAGCACCAGTTGACCGCCGACGGCAAAATTGTGGCCGTTGACCCCGACCACGGCGACAAGCTGACCTATGGCTTTGAAGCCATCACAATTGCTGGCGAGTCCTACAGCGCAGTTGATGCCACAAATTCTGCACCCGAATTTGCGTCTTATGACAAGGTTATTGTTACGCCTTACGGCACGCTGCACTTCAGCAGCACAACCGGCGACTACCGTTTTGTCCTCGACAGCACGGACAACAGCACCGTAGACAAGCTGGCCGAGGGCGAGTCTGTAAAAATTTCTTTTACGCCCACCGTGCAAGACGAACATGGCGGAAAGGACTACGCGACCAACGTGCTGCGCAGCGGTTCCGACGTGTCCGGTGATTCCGGTTCGGACAACACGGTTGACATCACCATCATCGGCAGCAATGAACGGCCGTATTTTGCAAAAATTCCTGTCACCTGGACGAACAACGACAACACTGTCACGGAAGATGGCTCTCTGAAAAACAGGACGGTTTCCGGCCAGGTTCACGGGGAGGATGTGGATACCAGCGACAACCTGGTTTACGGCTTTAAGCTGGTGGGCACGGGTGAGAACAGCGTGGACACTCGGGTAGAAGCGCTGTTTGTGCTGCCTGTGTACTCTGAGGGCAAGCTCCAGTACGGTGCTGACGGCCAACCAATATACACGTTCAGCACTGACGAGCCCACTAACGGTAATTATTATGGCAAAATTACCATGAACCCCGACACGGGCGCATTTACCTTTATTCTTGAGAAGAATGCCGCCTGCGTGCAGGCCCTGGACGATAACGATGGCAGAGGCCAGTCTGCAGACCTGAATGAAGGCCTGACCATCTCCGTCCCCGCCGTGGTGCAGGACAATCACGGCGCGTGGGATACGAAAGACATTAGCATCCGTATTGATGGCACCAATGACATGCCCAAGATTACGGTTCAAAATCGGACTGTTAAGGAATCTGGCGTGTATAGCCAAGAGGGAGACACCCCCACGGAAGCGGCTATCCTGAATGGCACCTACATACTCAAGAGCAAAGAGAACACCACGGCCACCAAAAAGGGCGGCACTGGAGCCAGCGGGCATCTTCTTGAGGTGGAGGGCAAGGTGTCGGTAACCGATGTGGACAAGGACGATAATACACATCTTGAATGGGGCATCACGGGCACTAATAGCGAAGGGGTCGAAACGGCACTAAAGGTCAGCGGCGCAAGCACAGTCCTGGGCAAGGGCAGCCAAACCGTCACCGTCTATGTGCTTGGCGACGGAACGATCATTTCAGAGGTGGATTTTCTGGCCAAGGGTGACAGCTACAACGACTACTACGGCTCGCTGAAAATCAACGACAAGGGCGAGTATACCTTTACGCTCAACGATGCGAAAAATAGCCCCGCGGACAGGCTTGGCGAAGGTGACAGCACAAAAATTACAATTCCCCTCTACGCCAACGACAGCGGCACGGGCGAGAATCATGCCGACGTAGTGAAAGATATTACCATCACCATCAAGGGCAGCAACGACGCGCCTACCATCACGAATACGCCCGCAGGCCTTGTTGTTACTGAGGCCGGCTTTGACGTTGCCGGCAAAGACCATTCGGGGCAGATCACTGCTCAGGACGTTGATACGGTCGACACGCCCACCTATGGCCTGGCCCTCGGTGGCGATCCCGACAAGGGTTTGAACGGCGCAACCTTGCACCGCACGCTTTTTGTGGTGGGCGTGTACGATAAGGATGATAAGCCTGTTCTTGATAATGGTCAGCTCAAGATTGAGCTTTCCGCCGATCCGGTCAACGGCAAAACCTACGGTACGCTGACCATGGACAGCGAAGGTAACTATGCGTTTACGCTGAATAATGATGTCGAAATCGTGCAGAAAATGACAGATGCCAGCCAGCTGTCTCTGAATTTCAACGTGGCTGTGGTGGACAACCACGGCGCTTACGCCTACACGACGGTCACGCTGACCATCAACGGTTCCAACGATGCGCCCTATGAGATCACAGGCGGCACGGGCACCGTCAAGGACGACGGCGTGTACAGCGGCGAAGCCATAGCGGGCAACAGCCTCAACGACAAAGAACTCACGCCGGTGGAGGCAACCAATGCCGACGACCCCGGCCTCGGTAACTTCAAGCAAAGCGTGAGCGGTTCTGTGAAAGCCGAGGACTACGAACACGACACGCTTACCTATAAACTGGAAGGAGCCACGCCTTTTCCTGAATCCAGTGTGCCTGGCGGCGTGCCTGACGGCTATAAGGCCACCAACAGCACGACCATCACGAACGAATACGGCACACTCTATCTCAGGGAAGACGGTTCGTATATCTTCGTGCTCGATATGGGCAGCCCCACGGTCGATGCCTTGGGTGAAAACGATTCTGCGCCCTTCACGTTCACGGTGATCGCCAATGACGGCCATAGCAGCACATCGTTCGCCAACGCCATCACCATTACGGTCAAGGGCACCAACGACGCGCCCGTGCTGGAAGAACCGAAGTGGATCTCGGCCAACGAAATAACGGAAGGCAGCGGGATAGGGAGCATTTCCGGCACGGTCAAAGCCACTGACGCGGATTCAGGCGATCAGGGCAAGCTCGAGTACTTCATAGTAGACGACGACGGTTCCACAATTGCGCAGCAGTTCTATGTGAAGCTTGACGGCAGCCTCACCACCGAGAAACCCGGTGACTATCTCGGCAAACTGAGCATAAACAACAGTGGAAACTATACCTTCACGCTGAACAACGATTCACCCACCGTCAAGGCTATGGGGGAAAAGGACAGCAAGGATATTACCTTTGATATTGCGGTGCGCGACCCTCAGGGAGCCTATGATGTCACAGACAGCGAGGTTTCTCTGACCATCAAGGGCGGCGACGACCCCACCGTTATCAGCAGGGACCTGCTGCATCAGGACCTGCGCCTCGTGGAGGCGGGCGTGAAGCCCCAGAGCACAGTGACCAACGACAAAGCCAGGCAGTACGAGGACGCCAGCGATGGTGTTTGCACTGCCACGGGCCGCCTGTATGCCACGGATGTGGATACCGCGGACCGAAAGGGGCTGGACTCTGCCACGGTTGACGCCAGGCTGCACTATGTCATTAAGGTCGAGGGGGTCGACACGCCGTATGACCTCAATACTCTCATGGCTGCCGCTGAAAAGGATGAAAAAACCTCCATCACCATTCAAACCAAGTACGGCGAACTGCTCATCACGCGCCATTACGATAGCGAGGGCAAGAGCAAGGGTTTCGACTACGAGTACTCGGTGCACAATGACAATCTCGATGTGCAGAAGATGAACCTCGGCGACGAGAAGAAGGACGGCTTCGAGCTGCAAATCAAGGACACGGCGCACGGGGACAAAATTATATCCGAGGCTCCTGTCAGCATCACCATTTCCGGCGCCAACGACAGGCCCACCATTGATTCCGGCAGCCTTAACGGCGGCAAGCTCGAAATTACGGAAAGCGATCTGGACAAGAGCCAGATCGTGGGCCAGGTCAAGATTGCCGATTGGGAGCAGGAGGTTGGCCACGGTGTTGACGGCAAGACTTATGACGCCGTGGGCGAGGGCTTTACCTTCTCGCTGGTCAAGCCCACTAGCACGCTTGCACAAGAGCGGATTGACGGCCTGAAAACGGACGGCACCACCCTCTCGAAAGACGGTCCTGCCGACGAAACGCTGTTTGACCTCAAGAGCGATTGCCCCGCCCTGCAAGGCACGTACGGCCGTCTGATCATTGACCAGGCCACCGGCGAATACAGGTACGAACTGACGGAAAACGTGAGCTCTCTTGCCGAGGGCAGCCATGTTGAGGACGTGTTTTATGTGCGCGTCAAGGACGCCAACGGCGCGTATTCCGAAATCAAGCCCATCACGATCACCATCAAGGGTGAAGACAACGCGGGCCATTTGACCGGCAACAGCCTGACCATCACGGAAGACGGCGTTACGGGCGTGGAATCCAAGGGCGTTCTGCACTGGCCAGATGATAGCAAGCTTGGAGCCAACAACGAACAGAAGTTTGAAGTCGCCGGCGGAAAAATCGAGGGCGGCGTCATCAAGGGCACTCTCGGCGTCGATGACCCCGATACCAACTTGGTCGCCGGAGCGAAAGGCACGGCCGACAGCTACGATACGTATGACTACGCCAAAAGCCTCACATACACCGTCCCCGGAACAGAGAACAAGATTACCGTCTTTGGAACAGAGAACAAGAACAGTAACGGCATCATCGAAAGCGTTGACTACAAGATCGGCGATTATGGCACCCTGCATGTGAATACTGATGGTTCCTATACCTATACCCCCAAATCCGATGGGGTGGCCTTCGACAAGCTGGCCGAGGGAGATCAGGTTAACATCAATCTTGTCGTAACCGCGCACCCCACCGTCGGCACCGATGGCACTCCCCATGGTGCGGACGTTGTTTCGTCCCTCAATATCACCCTCAAGGGCACCAACGACGCCCCGGTTGTTGTTGATCTGCCCAAGTCGGTGACGGACGGCGATGTTGCGGCAATTGCCACAGGCAGCATCTCTCACGATGCAGCTCTCCAGCAGTTTATCACTTTTGTTCTGCAGGGCGGGGCTAGACCGGCTTGGCTCGTCAGCAACATGAATGGTGAGAACTGGGCGTTGAACAATTATCAATATGGCAATTTCAACAATGCCCAGGGGACATATTGGGATAAGCTCGTCCAAAACGCTCTCAAGACGGCAGAAGGTCAGGCTGCCCTGAAGGACTACATGGCCGCCCACAATATGGGCACGGGCGATAACGTTATTACAGACACCGCCACGGCCTACACCCCGGCCACGGGCACCGTGGCCCCGTATGCCTCTGACGTGGACGACAAGCCCGGAGACCTGAAGTTCTTCTTCGTAAAAGACGGCAACGTGGTGCAGAGCTGCAAGGGTGACTACGGCACGCTGGTCCTTCAGCCCGGCGGAAGCTACACCTATGTGCTGGATTACGACGTCGCTCCCTCGGTTGCGGGCTACACAGACCGCTTTGAAATCTATGTGCGCGATTCGCACAACGCCGTGGCCGACAAAACCATACCTGTGGTCATAACGGCGCATTCTGGCGGAGGCACGGGTGGCGGCGATGGCGGCGGCGACGGCAGCGGCACGCCTCCAGAATTCAAGGTCACAATGCCACTTGAAGTGGCGGAAGACGGTAAGCTTACGGCCAGTGGCGACATCCTTGAAGGCTCCAGCTCCACCCTTCGCCTTACGGGCTATAATGGTGACTCCGTGGCCGATACCAGATCCATCATTACCCAATACGGCACCATCACCCTGCTGCCTGACGGAACCTACACCTATACCCTCAACAACGACAGCCCGGCGGTGCAGGGCTTGAAGGGTAGCGATATAATCACCGAAAAATTCACGGTGAAGATGGATAACCAAGAGAGCACCATTGAGGTTAAGATCACCGGCAGTAATGACGCTCCCTATGAAGTGGGTGCAGGAACAGGCGTCAGCGTCAAACAGGTAGACGACGGCAACGGCAATTGGGAATGGACCAGCGGCGTTGAAGGCAAGTTTACTGTAGCTGACCGGGACCATGACGAAACGAACGCCCTCAGGCCGCTTGACGCCAATGGTGCACAGATCATTACCGACACATTCACCGTTGCGGGTGAAAAGGGCGGTACCTTCACCGTCACTATGTGCAAGGACAACAGCGGTAAGCCCAACGGCGAATATACCTATACCTACAAGGCCCCTGCCACGGCCACCGACGGCAGTAACAACTACAGCGGCAAGGTAGAAGACACGGCGAAGCTGACTCTCGGCAACAATACCCTGGGGGAAGGCAACACGGTAGAGGTCGATCTGAAGGCCAGCCTTGACTATGCCAACGACGCGCCCACGTTCGTTGTGGATGATGCCACAGGCAAACCGATTCTGTCCGGCGATGCGCAGCATGTCGTCACCGAAGACGGCGCCAACATGACCAACATGGTGGCCAAGGGCCAGGTGACAGCTAAAGACCCGGACGTCAACGCTGACGGCTCGCCCAAGGACAAGCTTACCTTCGGCATTGTCGGTGACGATAGCGCCACCTTCGGCACTGAAAGCCCTGTCGCCACTGACAGCGGCACGACCACGGGCATGCAAGATTATATTACAAAGGATGGAGAAAAGCTCGGCACCCTTATTATGGACAAGAAGGGCAACTACGAGTTCCACCTCAACACCAGCAGCAAGGCCGTGCAGGAGCTTGGCGAAGGCGAATCAAGGTACGTTACCTTCAAGATTCAGGTGGCCGACGGGCAGGGCGGCAAAACCACGGCTGACCTCACGGTCACCATCAACGGCGCCAACGACGCTCCTGTCATCAGCCTGCACAAAAGTGAAGGCGCTGCCGCAGGCTCTGGTGAGCACTTTGAACTCACCAATACCACCGCAGGCTACAGCGTGGGTGGTGTTCTCCACTTCAGTGATGTGGACGCCAGTGACAAGGTCACGCTTTCGCTCGAAGCCAAGGGCAAGACAGGCACGGACACCCTGGATGTCTATGCGGTGAAGGGCGCCGACGGCAAGTGGGTGCAGTGCGCCTCAGACGAGTCCGGCGCGGTGAAGATGGGCACGATGGTGCTGGACAATACGGGCGGTACCAATACGGGCGAGGCCACCTATACGTTCAAGGGCGTCACGGACGGCCTTGGTCAACTGGCCAGAGGAGAGACGCTGGATATTACAGCCACCGTCAATGCTGCAGACGGACACGTTGGCGGTAATGATTCCTCCCACTTCACGGTATCCATCACGGGCACCAACAACATACCCGTTATCACGTCAAGTTCTGCAACGGCTAACATAAAGGATGACGGCGCAGGGAACCATATTGCCAGTGGGCAGCTCATTGCCACCGATGCCGACGGCGATGACCTGACCTACTCCATTGAGGGGGGAACCCCCGATGCTGGCGGCAAGACTACCGTGGAAGTGCCCGGCTACGGCACCCTGACCATTGACAGTACTGGAACGTACACCTTCGAGCTGAACGAGGCAGAAAAGCAGAAACTGACCGAACTGGGCGTGGGTGAAAAGCTCTCCATAGGCACGTACACCCTTGTGGTGAAAGACGAACACGGCGGCACGGCCAGGCAGAACCTTGATCTGCAACTTACCGGCGCTAACGACGCGCCTGTGGCGGCGGGAGCCGCCGGCATCGGCCTGGCCCTGACCTTGGACAGCCCCATCCCCGGCTCTGGCTGGGCCACTGACCTCAAGAATATGTCCGTCCTCGCCAGCGATGAGGACAAGAACGACCACCTCAGCTACTCTGTAAGCGGTGTTGACGGCATGGCTCACGACATTACGGACGGCGGCAGCGTGCATGGCCTGTTCGGCACGCTGAACTTCGACAAGGCTACGGGCGAGTTCCATTACCAGTTGAGCACGGATCACGCCGATCTGGTCAAACTGGCGGAGGCCCACGCCAACGACACGTTGGCAGACGGCACGCTGAAAGAAACCTTCGCCTACACGGCAAGTGACAACCACGGCGGCGTTTCGGACAGCAGCCACATTGATGTCAACTTCACCTTTCTCACCGGGTCCGGTAACGCAGGTGAGGCGCAGAATCAACTGATCTTCGGCGGCACTGGCAACGACACCCTGCACGGCGGAACCGGCAACGATATTCTCTCCGGCGGCGGCGGCGACGACCACCTGTACGGCGACGCTGGCGACGACTATCTCTTTGGCGGCGCTGGCAATGATTTTCTGGACGGCGGGGCTGGCGTTAATCACCTGTACGGCGGCGACGGCAACGATGTATTTGTCTTCCACCCCAACGACGTTATCGTTGGCGGTTCGATCGCCAGCGACGGGACTTTGGTGGACAACAACATCGACGTTCTGTTGGTCAGCAACAATGATCGCGGAGGCCTGTCTATTGACGACCTCTTTACGCAAACAAAAGGCATTGAAGTTGTTGTTACCGGTGCTGGTGTGGGCAGTCTGACGGATATGCATGAGCTCATAAATGCGGGCATCAAGATGGGTACGGATAACTCCATGTCTCTGGACGGCTCGCAGTGGGAGAAGACAGACGACCATACCTTCACCAATGCAACCCATGACCTTACCATAACCACCACCCATGTGACGGTGACCGACCCGACAGCCGAGCATAATGAATTCATTTTGAAGAATTCATAAAAGAAAGGATGTGCCGACTGGCGGCGCATCTTAAGCGCAAACAAAACCGCCCGCACTCTCGTATGAAAGTGCGGGCGGTTTATGTTGCATCAAAGGAGAGAGCAAAATTCGGGCGTAGCCGCTGTCTACAGCCCCAGATCCCGCAAAAGGTTGTCCACGGCCATATGGCCCATGCTTTCCGTGGCTCCGGCAGTGGAGGAGGAGCAGTGCGAGCCCATCACAAGGTTGTCCAGCGCATACCAGGCCGGGTCAGCCGGGGGTTCCTGCTCGAACACGTCCAGCCCCGCGCCGTAGATGCTGCCAGCCTGAAGGGCCGCCAGCAGGGCGGCTTCGTCAATAAGCCCGCCGCGAGCGGTATTGATGATGACCGCCGTTTTCTTCATGGTGGCGATGCGCCCGGCGCTGATGCAGTTGCGGGTTTCGTCCGTCAGCACCGTGTGCAGGGTGATAAAGTCCGCCTCGCGGCAGATGCGATCCACATCCGCGCGTTCAACGCCTTCGGCCTTGGCCCAGGCTTCGTCCCAGGATATGTCGTGGGCCAGAATTTTCATGCCAAAACCCTGGGCGCGTTTGACCACGCAGCGGCCAATGGCTCCGAGGCCGATGATGCCCAGGGTTTTGCCGTAAAGGTCGATGCTGGTGATCTTGCCCCAGTCTTTCTCGCGGCAGCGGCGGTCAATAAGCCCGGCCTTGCGCGCCACCATCAGCATGAGGGTCAGGGCGTAGTCGGCCACGGCGTTGCTGTTGGCCCCAACCGTGCGCGACACCGCGATGCCGCGCTGCTTGCAGGCTTCAAGGTCAATGTTGTCCAGCCCGACGCCGTATTTGGCGATGGCCTTGAGTTCCGGCGCGGCGGCCAGCACAGAGGCGTCCATAGGGTCAACGCCCAAGATGACGCCCTGGCACGAGGCCAGTTTTTCACGCATCTGGTCGGCGGAAAGGATGCCGCCCGTGTCGTTGCGCACGACCTCAAGCCCGGCCTGCGCCAGACGGTCGAACAGTTCGGGATTGGTTTTGCCAAAAGAGCGGGGAGTAACAAGAATTTTCACTGTGATACCTCTTGGGGGCGGAGTGGGCCGCGCAAATGGGCTGAACCCGTAAAAACATCAGGGCGGCTGGCGTACAGGCTTACCCCAAGAGCAAAAATTGTCAACGAGCCCCCGCGCCGCCAGAACAAATGCGGGCCACGGGCACGGGGCACAAAAATCCTCCCCGTGGCTCCGTGGCCCGCATGCTGGCGCGTCAGCGGCGATCAGACTTCAATATTGATCTTGCCGCCAATGCCCTGAGCCGCCAAACCGGCATCCTTGCTCATGCGCATCTGCATTTCCTGCCCCTTGTTGATGCTGCCGTTGATCACAGCGGCAGACATGCTGGCCTGAAAATCCAGAGCTTCACGACTGATGGCAACACTCATGCCCATCTGTACGTCATTCATGGCATGCTCCTTTGCGGCGGGAACAAGCCCTGCCGCAACAGTCTTATCGGCGGGCTGGCGAAAAAATTTAGCCCGCCGCCCGCCGCGCCGCCTGCCGGGCAGCACAACGCCACCCGCCGCGCCGCCCGCCGGGCCGTGCGGTACCGCCACCGGCCGCTGAGCAGTTGAACGCCGCGCCGCCCGCCGGGCAGCACAACGCCACCCACCGCGCAGTATGGCAACGGTGTTGCTTGAGCATGCCGTTCAGTATACAAGGAAAGAAAAACACAGGATACTGCTATGAGTGAAATGCGTGACCTCAAGGCTACGACCATGCCTCTGCTGGATAGCGTGGTTGAGCGCCTTTGCCACCCCTCCTCACTGGACGCGGTGTGGCATCGTCCGGCTCAGGGCGCGGCCATGCCTTCGCTGAAGGACCTTACCGAAATTATGGAACGCCTGCGGGCGGCCATTTTTCCGGGGTATTTCGGTTCCGCGAGGGTATGGCGCGAGTCCATGCGCTACCACCTTTCGGCCAATCTCGATACCATTTACCGCATGTTGTGCGAACAGATAGTGCGCGGGTTCTGCTTTGGCTGTGCGGGGGAGAATAATCCCTGTACGTCCTGCGAGTCGGATGGCGAAAAAGCCGCCGGAGCCTTTATGGATCGCCTGCCGGAGATTCGCCGCCTGCTGGCCAGTGACGCCAAGGCCGCCTATGAGGGCGACCCTGCCGCCACAAGCCCCGGCGAGACCATTTTTTGCTATCCGTCCATGCAGGCCATGCTGCACCACCGCATCGCCCACGAGTTGTATAACCTCAAGGTTCCGGTGATTCCGCGCATCATTTCAGAAATGTCGCACTCGGCAACGGGCATTGATCTGCACCCCGGCGCGAGCATTGGCGAGGAATTCTTCATCGACCACGGCACGGGCGTGGTCATTGGCGAAACCTGCATTATCGGGCGCAACTGCCGTCTGTATCAGGGCGTTACCCTGGGGGCTTTGTCCTTTCCCAAAAATGCGGACGGCACCCTGACCAAGGGCATACCGAGGCACCCCATACTCTGCGATAACGTCACAGTGTATGCCGGGGCCACCATTCTTGGACGCGTGACCATAGGCAAGGGCGCTGTCATTGGCGGCAATGTGTGGATCACCCAGGATGTGCCCGAAGGCGCGCGCATTCTGCAGGAACGGCCGCGTGCCTGATACGGATTTGCGGCGGCCTGCCCGCCGGTTTTTGCTGCGCCTTTTGCCGGTGCCCCTGCTGCTGGCCCTGCTGGCATCCCTGCTGCTTTGCGGCTGCGGACAGGGCGTGCGCGTGCAGCCCAAGGGGCAGGTGCAGACGAGCATAGGCGTGGGCCGTTAGGGAAATACTGATTTATTCGCGTTTGGCGTTGTTGCTTCGCCTTTTTTGAGCGGGGGCAGGACGGAAGAGTCCAGCCCCCACTCAAAAAGGCTCGCGCCTGGCCAAACACGAAAACTCAGCATTTCCAGGTATTGCTTGCAAGATTATAAGAGCCATTTAATCAGTTTTTTCCAAAATACTTCCACAACTCCCCGGCAGCTTAGGGCAGCCGGGGAGTCTTCGTTTTTTCAGGCAAGGCGCGATCTTTTTTCAAGCAGGAGCGGACTCTTCCGTCCTCGACTGTTTCAAAAAAGGTGAAGCAAGTCCGCCAAACGGAATGACTGCGCGTTTCCAAAAGTCTGTGGACATGACGGGCCGTCTGTGGCATGCTGCCGCCTTCATTACGCAGGCGGAAACATGCCTGCACATTCGTTTCATATCCATACAGTTTGTTGTATTCCTTTGCTCCTGCCCCGTCTCTTGTGCTTGCTGCCTGAATCGCAAAGGCAGCGCCACGCCATTGAAGACGGCGCATCCTGCGGGCGGCATTTGGTTTTTTGGGTTTTTTTCTGGGGCGGGCAGTAAAGCGTTTACGTGGTGAATGCTCTCATGTCCGAGCCCCGTCTGGCGTCGCACAGCAAGGAGGAAACGCCATGAGTGTGCTGGAAAAACTGTTCAATCCCGCCGCGCGAGGCAGTACGGTCAAAAGGGAAATGCTGGCCGGTCTCACCAGCTTCATGGCCATGTGCTACCTCATATTTGTGGTGCCCGGCATGCTGGCCGACGCGGGCATGCCCAAGGACTCCGCCGTGGCGTCCACCATCTGGGTGACCATTCTCGCGACCCTTGTCATGGGCGTTTGGGCCAAGTTTCCCGTGGGCGTCGCTCCGGGGCTGGGCATCACGGCCTTTTTCGCCTACTACGTTTGCGGCCCTGCGGGTTATTCCTGGCAGACGGGCCTCGGAGCCGTGTTCATATCGGGCATAGTTTTTCTGCTGCTCACCGTCACGCGCATCCGCCAGCTCATCATCAATGCCGTGCCTATGGATCTCAAGTTCGCCATCGTGGTGGGCATTGGGGCCTTCATTGCCTTTATCGGCATGAAAAGCTGCGGCATCATCGCGGCAGACCCGGCCACCTTCGTGACCCTGGGCAACCTTGGCAATCCCAAGACCCTGCTTTCCGTGATGGGCATTTTTCTTATCGGCGGCCTGATGTCGCTGCGCGTGCGCGGGGCCATGATCATCGGCATTCTGGCCATCACCGTGGCGGGCATCGTCCTTGGCGTGTCGCCCCTGCCGCAGGGGCAGATTTTTTCCGCCAGCCTGCCCATGCCCACCGAGACCTTCCTGCAGATGGATATCAAGGGCGCGCTGCACCACGGGCTTGTTTCCATCATCTTTACCCTGACCATGGTGGATCTTTTCGACAACATGGGCGTGCTTATCGGCCTCTCGCAGAAGGCGGGCTTCATTCGTGAAGATGGCCACATCGAGAACCTGGACAAAGCCCTTATCACCGACTCTATGGCTACCATGGCCAGCGCCGTCATGGGCGCGACCACCGCCACCAGCTACCTTGAAAGCGCGGCGGGCGTGGCCGAGGGTGGACGCACTGGCCTCACGGCCGTCACCATTGCCGCTCTGTTCTTTCTGGCGCTCTTTTTCTCCCCCCTGGTGGGCATGGTGCCCGCCTACGCCACAGCGCCCGTGCTCATCATCGTGGGCGCCATGATGATGCAGGAAGTGGGGCGCATCAGCTTCAAGGACTTTACCGTGGCCCTGCCCGCCTTTTTGACCATCATCAGCATGCCCCTGACCTTCAACATCGCCACGGGCTTCGGCTTCGGCTTTGTGAGCTGGGTGGGCATCAAGGCCCTGGCCGGGCGCTTCAAGGATCTCAACTTTGTCATGGTCTGCATCGCTGTGTGCTTTGTGATCAACTTTGCCCTGCGCCTGCCGTAGACAGTGTCGTCACGAGCGCCTTTTCAGGCATCTCTTCGTCGAACTTCGCCTTTTATTCCGGTCGAGTACCATCAGAGTACACTCCCTGCATAAAAAGCTGGTTCTCCTTGATATGACTGAAAATTCATCTCGTGACTACACTGTCTAGAGCATTTAACACTTGAAATGCTCGCGTACGGCAGGCAAAAGCCCGCCTGCTCGCATTTCGTGGCAAGGATTTTTCAGAAAAATCCTTGCAGAGCATTTAACTCATTTCATTCGTAAACTGCTCCAGGCTTGAGCGACCAGCGCATATATCAGGGAAACGCTGATGTATTCCGTTTGGCGGACTTGCTTCACTTATTTTGAAACAGTCGAGGACGGAAGAGTCCACTCCTGCTTGAAAAAAGATCGCGCCTTGCCAAAGGAAATACCAGCGCGTTTCCCGGAGGCTCTTTAATAGGTGCTTCCTTGGCGTCCAGCCCATATGTTCAAGACCCCGGATACTCCGGGGTCTTGTTTTTTGAGCGGGTGGGCGTAATGAATATATATTCCAGAGTAAGTTCAGTTTGACCCCGCCTTGCCTTTGGGCGCGCATAAGTGCATACTTTGCAGCCTGCATATAATTGGGCCTAAGAGCCAAAAAGAATAAGGAACAGCACCCTATGACCACGCTTTTGAGATCTGCGCCTCCCAAAAAGCCCCTGTGGCGCGAATATGGCGAAGCCCTTTTAGTGGCCTTGCTGCTTGCTCTCGTAATCCGTACATTTGTCGTGCAAGCATTTAAAATACCTTCAGAATCCATGCTACAAACCCTGCTTGTGGGCGATCATCTGCTGGCCAGCAAATTTTCCTATGGCGTCAAGGTGCCCTTTACCAATTACTACGTCTACAAGGGCAGTGATCCACAGCGTGGCGAGATCATCATTTTTGAATACCCCAACGACCCCAGCGTGGACTACATCAAGCGCATTGTGGGCGTTCCCGGCGATATTATCGAGGTGCGCAACAAGCAGCTGTATCGCAACGGCGAGGCCGTCAAGGAAAGCTATATCCGCTTTACCCAGCCCGACCGCATAGAGCCGGTGCGCGACAATTTCGGCCCGGTGACGGTGCCCGAAGGCAAGTATTTCGTCATGGGCGACAACCGCGACAATTCGCTGGATTCGCGCTTCTGGGGTTTTGTGGGCCGCAGCGCCATCCGCGCCAAGGCCTGGCGCATCTACTGGTCGTGGGGCGGGCTTGGCGACATGCGCTGGGACCGTATGGGCAAAAAGGTGGAATAGATTTTTCAAGGTGTAGCCCCGGCGTTCGCGCGAGCGGACGCCCACCGCTACGGCGGTTGAAGCCTTGCAAGGAGGCCCGGTGGTAGTCCGGCTGAACAGCGGCGGCGTGGAAGGCGTGGACGCCTATCCCGTGGAACTGGAAGTGGACTTCGTGCGCCAGGGCCTGCCGGGTTTCACCATGGTGGGCCTGGCCGAAACGGCCGTGCGCGAGGCCAAGGACAGGGTGTTCGCGGCTCTGAGGGCTGCCGATTTCAAGTTGCCGCCAGCGCGAATCACCGTCAATCTGGCTCCGGCCTGGCGCCGCAAGAGCGGGGCCAGCTATGACCTTCCTCTTGCCATTGGCCTGCTGGCCGCCTCTGGCGCCATTCCCGCCGAAAATCTGCAACAGTTTTTCATGGCCGGGGAGCTTTCCCTGAGCGGCGAACTGCGCCCGGTGAGCGGCGTTCTGCCGCTGGCCCTGCTGGCCCGCCAGCGCGGGGCTGCGGGCATTATCGTGCCGCCGGGCAATGGGGCAGAAGCCGCCGTTGTACGCGGCCTTTGCGTCTATACTCCCCGTAATATCGCGCAGTGCGCGGCCTTTCTGGCCGGAAGGGAGCCTCTTGAGCCCCTGTCGGAGCCGGAAATGGACGATCTGCCGCCCTTGGGCCACAGCCTTGATTTTGCCGAAGTCAAAGGGCAGGAGGCCGCCAAGCGCGCGCTGGAAATAGCTGCGGCTGGCGGGCACAACGTCTTGCTGCTCGGCCCTCCCGGCAGCGGCAAGACCATGCTTGCGCAGCGCCTGCCCACCATTCTGCCGCCCCTGGACTTCGAGGAGTCGCTCGAAGTCACCAAGATCTACAGCGTGGCCGGCAAGCTGACCGACCATCAGGGGCTGGTGCGCCAGAGGCCGTTTCGCGCGCCGCACCATACCATTTCGGACGTGGCCCTGGTGGGCGGGGGAACCTACCCGCGCCCCGGCGAGGTCAGCCTTGCCCACAGGGGCGTGCTTTTTCTTGATGAACTGCCGGAATTTCAGAAGAGCGCGCTGGAATCGCTGCGCCAGCCGCTGGAAGGCGGCGTTGTTCACATTGCCAGATCCGCGCACAGCGTGATTTTTCCCGCTGCCTGCATGCTGGTGGCGGCCATGAATCCCTGTCCCTGCGGGTATCACGGCGATCCCACGCATGAGTGCAGTTGCCGCCCCGACCAGCGTGCCCGCTATCAGGCGCGCGTGTCCGGCCCCATGCTGGATCGCATTGACGTGCATGTGGAAGTTCCCGCCGTGCCTTATGCGGATCTGCGTCAGGGCCGCGCCGGAGAAGGCTCGGCCGCCATGCGTGAAAGGGTGCTCGCGGCCCGCTCGGTGCAGCGGCAGCGCTATGGCGCTGACGGCCCGCACTGCAACGCTGAGCTTTCAGGCGCGTTGCTGGACGAGCATTGCGCGCTCGACGCCGCTGGTCATGATTTGATGGAAGCGGCCGTGAACCGCCTTGCCCTGTCGGCCCGCGCCTGCGCGCGGGTGCTGCGCATGGCCCGCACCATTGCGGATATGGAGGGACGGCAGCGCATAGACACCACCCATCTGGCCGAGGCTGTTTCCCTGCGGGTTCTGGACAGGGGCTAGCCTGCTCCTTGAATGTCACGCCAAACGGCCCTTTGCATCCTGGCAGAATGATTTCTGCTCTGCCGGATTGCAAAGGGCCGTTTTTCTGTTTTTACACAAAATTCGTAGTCGCGACAGCCGTCAGCACACTAACGAACAATAAAGATTTTAGGGGGTGGGGGCGTGGGGGGGCCCTTTTGCAAAAGGGTCTCTCCCCCACAAAATAGTTAAGGAAACGCTGATTTATTCCGTTTGGCGGACTTGCTTCACTTTTTTTGAAACAGTCGAGGACGGAAGAGTCCACTCCTGCTTCAAAAAAAGATCGCGCCTTGCCAAACAAAATAACTGCGCGTTTCCAGAAGGCTCTTTAATGCGTGCTTTCTTAAATATGACCAGGCCGTGCGCTAGCTTGCCCTGTCCGCCGCACGCCTTGCGGCCTGATCTGGCGCGCTCTTCTGTTTGACGCCAGCCTTGGCGGCTTCTTTCTTTTTGGGCGGGGTTTTGCTCTTGGCCGTCTGTTTGGGCTTGCTGGCCTGCGCTTTGCCCTTGCTGAGCTTTTTGACGGGCGCATCTTCGGCACTGGCGTAGGTGAGTCGGGCTTCACGGGCGGTTTTGCGCATGTCCGGCCTGTACTGATCGGCGGGCAGGCAATCAAGGGCCGCCACTACCGAGGCTGCACGATTGTCGCAAACCTGGAACCCGGCGTCCAGCAGGCGAAAGGCTTCCACACCGCGCGTGCGGGAATCCGGCGCGCCCATAATAACAGCCAGCAGGCGTTTGGAGCCGTGGCTGGCAGTGAAAATGAGGTTGTAGCCCGAAGCATTGACCCATCCGGTTTTAAGACCGTCCGCGCCGGGGTACTGGCCGAGCAGGGGGTTTTTGTTCCAGGTGACCCGGCCCTTGTGGTTTATGACGTGGGTATTGTGAAAGCGCAGGGCGTCGGGGTAGGTCTGCAGGTAGGCGCGGGCCAGTGTCAGCATATCGCGGGCTGTGGTGTACTGCCCGGCGGCGGGCAGCCCGTGGGGATTACGGAACTGGCTGTCGCGCATGCCGAGGGCCTGGGCCTTGGCGTTCATCATGTTGACGAATGCCGGGGTGGAGCCTCCCACAAATTCCGCCACGGCCGCGCTGGCGTCGTTGCCGGAGGACACGGCCATGCCCATGAGCAACTGCTCTAGGGTCACGTTGTCCTTTTCACTGAGGCCCATGCGCGAACCGCCCGTACGTGCGGCAGCCCGGCTGACGATGACGGGGCTGTCAAGACTGACCGTCCCCTGGCGGATCTGATCCATGGCCAGGAACATCGAGAGCACCTTTGTCAGCGAAGCCGGGGCAATGTGCTGATCGGCGTTCTGCTCAAAAAGTATGGCGTCGTGATCCAGGTCGTACAGAATGGCCGAGCAGGTTCCGAGGGAAACGTGCTGGGGGATGGCCGGGGCGCTGAGGGCCGTGCCGGGGCGCAGCAGCGCCATGCACAGGACAATGAAAAAAAGTGGCAGGCTGGACAAAAGCGCGCTGTACTTCAGGCGAGGGAAGAAGCGGGTCATGGGCAATCCTTGGGCTGTGGCGCAGGAAACGGACTTTCAAGTAAGCGGGCAGACGAAACCGGCCTTGCTCGCTGGCTAGAGCAATGTAACTTTTACATTGCTCTGACGGCTGCGTGAGCAGACGTTCGCTACGGAGGCGTAAGCGCAGCTTGTCTGCGCGGTTAAACGCCAAAGTGAGCGTGCCTTAACCTTTGAGAATGTACATTCTCAAAGGTTACTCTGCTCCAGTACGCAAAGAACGTGTCTGAAGCTTTGGGAATACCTCAGTCGTTGGGCACTGAAAAGCACTTTTTTGCAAGGGCGGGGAGAGCCAGGTAGTGGCCCAGCTTTTTTCCGTTTTTGCCCATTCGGTAGATACGGCTTTTCGCGGATGTATTCGAAGGGGCAGATTCTGGATTTTGTATAGATAATTACTAAACAGTGTCTTTCCTGCAGGTGTACTAAAGTTGGGCGTACATGGCAATAGGCCGGAGCGTATGGATAAATCCACATTTTGCGCAGGGCGGTTTTGCGTTGCCATGCCGTGGCGGCCAGCTTGGCGGCTGACCTGGCGGTAGTGGAGGCAAGGCGCGGATCGCGCTGGCGGGGGCGTGAGATGCCCGCGCAGTTGCTTTGCCGGACTTGTTTATGCTGTGGTTTTAGAGCCGGTTACGAATAAAAAGAGGTAGCTGATCCAGGTTGTTGCGCATCATAATGAGCTGCCATGCCCCTTGAAAACAGGGGTTGCCAAAGGCTGTGCAGCAAAAACACAAAGAGCGCGCCGATTGGGCGCGCTCTTCGCGTATGGGCCAAAAGAAAAAAATTTCGCGGCTCTAAAGTATGTAACCTTTTTCAAAGTTACGCAGTAAATTCAGTAAAGGTTTTAGGGGGTGGGGGCGTGGGGGAGGAGACCCTTTTGCAAAAGGGTCCCTCCCCCACAAAGCTTTTCTCCCCACAAAAGCATTTCAACGCAATGCGACCGAACGTTAGTCGCCGCCGTCCATGCGAAAGTCCACGCGGATTTTGAACAATTTGGTGGCGGGCAGGTTGAGAATGGGTATGCCCGTGCATTGGGTTATGCCATCCAGGGTGGCCTGCGCTTCTTCGCGTGAGGGGCTGATAAGCGTGAACCAGATGTTGTAGTCGTGTTCGCGCAGGTAGTTGTGGGTCACGCCGGGCTTGGCGTTGACGTCGGCCACAAAGGCTTCCATCTTGTCTTGCGGCACTTTGGCGGCGCACAGGGTGGACACGAAGCCGAGCTTGGCCGACTGAAAGTTGGCCCCGAGCCGCCGGATGATCTTGCTGGCCTTGAGGGCGCGTACCCTGTCGAAGGCCTCCTGCTCAGCGATGCCCAGGCGCTGGCCCAGTTCGGCGTAGGGCCGGGGGCACAGGGGAAAGTCCGTCTGGATGATGTCGAGCAGTTGTCTGTCCAGGCTGTCCATCTGTGCAGAATCCTTCAGGGCCGAATTCTTCAGGGCCGAATCTTTGTGCTT
Source organism: Desulfovibrio sp. (assembly GCF_034006445.1). Lineage (NCBI taxonomy): Bacteria > Pseudomonadati > Thermodesulfobacteriota > Desulfovibrionia > Desulfovibrionales > Desulfovibrionaceae > Desulfovibrio > Desulfovibrio sp. The sequence continues at coordinate 29,076 of NZ_JAVESS010000005.1, forward strand.
GGCCGAGGGTTCTGCGGTGTGGGCTTGGGTGGTCATGACTTTTCCTTTTTGCGCGTCTTGGCCGGAATATAGGTACACAGCGGTTCCTCGCCCATGTGGTCGCCGTCCATGCTGTGCGCCCGCGCGCGGCAGCCGCCGCAGACCTTGTGGAACTCGCATTCGCCGCATTTGCCCGTGTAACAGGACTGGTCGCGGAACTGCAAAAAGTACTTGCTCTCGCGCCATATCTGGGGAAAGGGCGTTTCGCGCACATTGCCGCAGTTGAGTTCAAGATAGCCGCAGGGCTGCACCTGGCCCACATGGCTGATGAAACAGAAGCCGATGCCGCCAAGACAGCCGCGTGTGACGGCGTCCATGCCGAAGTTGTCGGGCGTGACGCTGATGCCCTCTTCCTTGGCGCGCTGGCGCATGATGCGGTAGTAGTGCGGCGCGCAGGTGGCCTTGAGGTGCATCGTGGTGGTCTTGCGGAAGTCGTACAGCCAGTGCAGCACTTCTTCATATTCTTCGGCGGTGATGACCTGATCGGCAAGGCCGGCCGCACGGCCCATGGGCACCAGCAAAAAGATATGCCAGGCCGCCGCGCCGATGCGCTCGCACAGTTCGAATATCTTTTTGAAACTGGTAAGGTTGTTGCGCGTGACCGTGGTGTTGATCTGAAAAGGCACGCCTGCGGCCTTGAGGTACTCGATGCCGCGCATGGAGGCCTCGAACGCGCCGGGCACGCCACGGAACAGATCGTGACTGGCCGCGTCCGCGCCGTCAATGGAGATGGAGCAGCGGTTGACGCCTGCATCCTTGATCTTTTGCGCGGTCTCGGGGGTGATCAGGGTGCCATTGGGCGAAAAGGCGCAGGGCAGGCCCTTGCTGTGGGCATAGGCCACAAGCTCGTACACGTCGGGCCGCATCATGGGATCGCCGCCCGTAAAGATGATGATGGGATTGCCCACCTGCGGGAAGGTGTCGATAAGCGCCTTGGCTTCCACCGTGGAAAGCTCGCCGGGATAGGGTTCCGGGTGGGCTTCGGCACGGCAGTGCTGACAGGCGAGATTACAGGAGCGCGTGACTTCCCAGGCGATGAGGCGGCAGGCAGGGCTGCCGTCTTCAAGGGTGCGCAGGGGGGCGCTCATGCCCGCCTGACCGGGATGCCCGCCGGGATGCCCGCCGGGATGTCCCCCAGGATGTCCGCCGGGGTGTCCCGGATGTCCGCCGGGATGGGCTGGATGCCCGCCAGCGTGTTCGCCAGCCTGACCGGGGTGTCCGCTGATGGGGTTGCCCGCGCTGCCGGGCATGCCGCCGGGATGGCCCCCGGCGTGGTGCGAATGGTTGCTCATTATTTTTCAGCCTTACCGTGCCAGCTTTTGCGCCAGCAGGGTTTCGGTAAAGTAGGTGATGATGGTGTCTGCGCCCGCGCGCTTGAGGCCTGTGAGGGATTCAAGCATGACGGCGCGCTCGTCCACCCAGCCGTTGATGCCTGCGGCGCGTATCATCGAGTATTCGCCGCTGACCTGATAGGCGCAGAGCGGCACGTCCACATGGTCGCGCACAAGGCGTATGATGTCGGCGTAGGGCCCGGCGGGCTTGACGATGAGGGCGTCCGCGCCTTCATCAAGGTCGGCGTAGGCTTCACGCAGCGCTTCGCGGGCGTTGGCCGGGTCCATCTGGTAGGACTTGCGGTCCCCGCTTGAGGGCGCGCTTTCGGCGGCCTCGCGGAAAGGCCCGTAATAGGCGGAAGCGTATTTGACCGCATAGGACATGAGGGGCGTGCCCGTGAAACCAGCGTCGTCCAGCGCTTGGCGGATGGCGGCCACGCGGCCGTCCATCATGTCGGAGGGGGCCACCATGTCGGCTCCGGCGCGCACATGGCTCACCGCCGTCTGCGCCAGCAGGGGCAGGGTGGCGTCATTGCGCACCACGCCTTCGGGCGTCAGGATGCCGCAGTGCCCGTGGCTCATGTATTCGCACAGGCACACGTCGGTAATGACAAAAAGTTTGGGCCAGCGGCTTTTGAGCAGGCGCACGGCCTCCTGCACAATGCCGTCGTCGGCGTAGGCCCCGCAGGCTTTTGCGTCCTTGACGGCGGGAATGCCGAAAAGAATGACGGAATGCAGGCCCGTATCCACGGCCCGCTCCACCTGTTTTTCCAGCTCGCCGAGGCTCAACTGGAACTGGCCTGGCATGGAGCCTATCTCTTTGCGGAAGTCGCGGTCTTCGGTCTCAACCACAAAATAGGGCTGGATAAGGTCTTCCACAAGCAGGGGCGCGGTTTCGCGCACCAGGGTGCGGAGTTCGGGGGTGGAACGCAAACGGCGGCCGCGATGGAATGCTGTCATGACTGTTGTCCTTTGTGCTGGCCTTTGTTGTGCCAGCCTGTAGGGATTGCTGCGGCGCGGCTTTGACGGGGCGCGTCGTATTTTCAGTGGCGTATCGTGGTTTGCGCAGCGGGCTGGCGGATATTTCAGGCAAAAAGGGATCCTGTCGCAGTCCACCTTGCCATTGCCGCTACGCTGCCGCCGCACGCCACAACTTGTACGGCGTGGAGTTCACGCCTGAACAGTTCACGCCTGAAATGCTCGCAGGGATGTGTCCTTGCTGTCAAATAAACAGGCGGCGCGCCTGCACGGAGCGTAGGCGTCTACGTACCCGGGGCGCGCCGCCAAGTTCACTACGGTCAGCAAAATGCTTGGCGCAGGCTACTTGATGCCGATTTCTTCGTCAGTCAGGTAACAGGCCGGGTCCGGAGCCCAGATGTCGTCATAATAGGCTTCGGCGCGGGCGCGGAAGTTGCCGCCACAGATGTTCAGGAACTGGCACTTGGCGCAGCGCCCCGTGACGTGGGCCTTCTTGTCCTTGAGCTTGTGCAAGAGTTCGATGGAGGGGTCGTCCCATATCTGCGAGAAGGGACGCTCCAGCACGTTGCCGAGCACATGGTTGCGCCAGAACTGGTCGGCGTGGACCTTGCCGTCCCAGGAAATACAGCCTATGCCCCGGCCGGAGCTGTTGCCCTCGTTGTACTGAAGCAGTTCAAACACTTCTTCGGCGCGCTTGGGGTTCTCGCGCTTGAGGCGCATCCACACGTAGGGGCCGTCGGCATGGTTGTCCACGGTGAGGATTTCCTTGCCCTTGCCCGCGTCGAACAGGGCGCGGGTCTCGTCCATGATGAGATCCAGCACCTGGCGGGTTTCCGCATGATCCAGGTCTTCCTTGATCAGCTCCGAGCCACGGCCGGAGTAGACAAGGTGGTAAAAACAGGCGCGGGGGATTTCCATATCCTTGAGCAGGCGGAAGATGCCGGGGATTTCACTGGCATTGCGCTTGTTGATGGTCAGGCGCAGCCCCACCTTGAGGCCCTCGGCCTGACAGTTGGTGATGCCTTCCAGCGCCTTGCGAAAAGCGCCGGGCACGGCGCGGAATTTGTCGTGTATTTCTTCCATGCCGTCCAGGGAGATGCCCACGTACGAAAGGCCCACGGCCTTGAGTTCGCGTGCCTTTTCCTTGGTGATGAGAGTGCCGTTGGTGGAAATGACCGCGCGCATGCCACGTGAGGTGGCGTGGCTGGCCAGTTCAACGAGATCCTTGCGCACCAGGGGTTCGCCGCCGGAAAAAAGCATGACGGGCGCGCCGTAGGCGGCCAGATCATCGATCATGGTCTTGGCCTGATCGGTACTGATGTCGTCCGATCCGTCAACCTCGATGGCGTGGGCATAGCAGTGCACACACTTGAGGTTGCAACGCTGGGTCATGTTCCAGACCACCACGGGTTTTTTATCCTTGGAAAACTGCAGCAGGTGCGAAGGCAGCTTGCCGGATTCACGGCCATAACGCAGCGCGTCCGAAGGCTCCACCTGGTCGCAGTACAACTTGGAAATGCCAATCATCACACGATCCTTATTGTTCGATGCATTTTTTCAGTATGGCAAAGGCCTCGTCCAGACCTTCGGGCTGAGTGCCGCCCGCCTGGGCCAGATCCGGCCTGCCGCCGCCAGCGCCGCCGCAGGGTGCGGCCACAGGCTTGATAAGGGCGGGCGCCGTAAATCTGCCATGCAGATCCTTGGAGACATAAATAAGCATGCCCACCTTGCCTTCTTCCACCGTGGCGAGGCAGGCCACCGCATTTTCAGAAAGGCGCGAGCGTACGTCGTCCATAACTTCACGCAGGGCCTTGACGGGCACATTGTCCAGCCGGGCGGCCAACAGGCGCACGCCGTTGACATCCTGGGCTCGGGCAGCCAGCTCCGCGCCGGAAGTCGGAGCGGCCGAGGCTTTTTCCGAGGCTTTGCGCAGCTTTTTTACCTCGGCGTACAGGGCCTGCACGCGTTCGGCAAGCTGGCCGGGCCTGGCCTTGAGCAGGGCGGAAAGACCGTCCAGTTCAGCGCGCTGCTCCACGGCATGTCCGTATGCGTTCCAGCCTGTGACGGCCTCAATGCGGCGGGTACCGGCGGCAACGCCGCTTTCGCTCACAATGAGAAAGCCCCCGGCTTCACCCGTGCGGGACAGATGCGTCCCGCCGCACAGTTCTACGGACTCAGGGTCGCACGTTTCAGCGCCCGAAACTGTGAGCACGCGCACAATGTAGCCATATTTTTCATTAAAGAGCGCCATGGCCCCTGAGGCCACCGCGTCGTTCATGTTCATTTCTTTGGCGGAAACCTCAAGGTCGGCCATGATGGCGGCATTGACCTGACGTTCAACAGCGGCAAGTTCTTCTGGCGTCATGGCCGCGATGTGTGAAAAGTCAAAGCGCAGGCGGCTGCCGTCCACCAGGGAACCGGCCTGCTTGACGTGCGTGCCCAGCACCCGGCGCAGGGCCGCGTGCAGCAGATGGGTGCAAGTGTGATTGCGGGCAGTGGCCTTGCGTTCATCGGGGTCCACCGCCAGGCGCACTTCCTTGCCTTGCAGCAGTTCGCCCCTGGTGATCTCGACTTCATGCACCAGCAACTGGGGCGCGGGCTTGTGGGTGGTGATGACCCTGGCCTCGCCGGAGGTGGCGCTCATGAGGCCCGTGTCGCCTGCCTGACCGCCGCCCTCGCCGTAGAAAGGCGTGGCCTCGGTAACGGCGTAGCCGCTCTCGCCCTCGCCAAGCACGTCCACGGGCTGGCCGGAGGCATTGAGCAGCACGGTGACGGCGCTTTGGGCCGTCAGGCCGTCATAGCCCACAAAGCGGCTTTGCGCGCCGCCGTCAGCAAGGGCTTTAAAGGGATTGTCCCCATTGTCGCCCTGGCCGAGCAGCCCGCCCTTTTTCTGGTGTTCGCGGGCGCGCTGGCGCTGCTCCTGCATGTATTTTTCAAAGCCCTGGGCGTCGGCGCTGAAGCCGCGCTTTTCGGCCACGTCGGTCACGATGTCCAGGGGGAAGCCGTAGGTGTCGTACAGCTTGAAGCAGAAATCGCCGGGAATGAGCGTCACGCCCTGCGCCTTGAGGGAGGCCAGTTCTTCGTCAAGCAGATCCAGGCCTTTCTTGAGCGTCAGGGAGAAGCGCTGTTCTTCCTCGAACACGGCGCGGTCGATGAAGTCGGCGCTTTCCACCAGTTCGGGATAGGCGTCGCCCATAACCTCGGTGACCTTGCGGGCCACCTTGTGCATGAAGGGTTCGTTGACGCCCATGAGGGTGGCGAAGCGCAGGGCGCGGCGGATGAGGCGGCGCAGCACGTAGCCCCGGTTTTCATTGGAGGGCAGCACGCCGCCCGCAATGAGGAAGGCGGCTGAGCGGCTGTGGTCGGCAATGACGCGCAGGGCCGTGTCCACATCATTGGTGTCAGGGGCGCTGAAGCTGTACTTCACGCCCGCAAGGCCCGCCGCGAACTGGATAATGTCCTGGAACAGGTCGCAGTCAAAGTTGGAGCGTTTGCCCTGGGCAACGGCGGCCATGCGCTCAAGACCCATGCCCGTGTCGATGTTGGGATTGGCCAGAAGGGTGCGGGTGCCGTCGGCGCTCTGGTCGAACTGGGTGAACACGAGGTTCCAGATTTCAAGAAAGCGGTCGCAGTCGCACACGCCGATGCCGCAGTCCGGGCCGCAGGACATGTCTTCGCCCTGGTCCACGTAAATTTCGGAACAGGGGCCGCAGGGGCCGGTATCACCCATGGTCCAGAAGTTGTCCTTTTCGCCCATGCGCACGATGCGCTCGGCGGGCAACTGGGCGATTTCGGCCCAGAGATCCGCGGCCTCATCGTCTTCACGAAAGACAGTGACCCACAGTTTGTCCTTGGAGAGTTCCAGTTCCTTGGTCACGAAATCCCATGCCCAGGTGATGGCCTCGCGCTTGAAATAGTCGCCAAAGGAAAAGTTGCCGAGCATCTCGAAGAACGTGTGGTGGCGCGCGGTGCGGCCCACGTTTTCAAGGTCGTTATGCTTGCCCGAAACGCGCAGGCATTTCTGGCAGGTGGTTGCGCGTGAGTAGGAGCGCTTTTCTTCGCCAAGAAAGAGTTTTTTGAACTGCACCATGCCGGAGTTGGCAAAAAGCAGCGAAGGATCGTTGGGCGGAATAATGGGTCCGGAAGCGACGATTTCGTGCTGGTGACGGTGAAAAAACTCAAGATAGCGGCGGCGTATTTCTTTAGCGGTGAGCATAGGGGCTCCTGATGAAGGCTGCTCGGTGTGACCCCCGCCCTTGCAAGGCGGGGGCCGAACTGGTCATTGCCGTAAGTGATCACGGTCACGGGCGGGCAGGCCACAATTGTGCGGGCTGTCCTGCCGGACAGTGTTAAGGAAGCACTGTTTAAGAGCTTCCTGTAAACGCGCAGGTATTTCCTTTGGCAAGGCGCGCTCTTTTTTTGCAGCAGGAGTGGACTTTTTCGTCCTCGACTGTTTCAAAAAAAGTGAAGCAACACCGCCAAACGAAATACATCAGCGTTTGCTTAATCGTCAGCGGAGACGGGGTCCAGCCCCTCATCCTGATCTTCGGCTGTGGGTGTGAATTCCTTGGGGTGCAGGCCCAGAAATTCCACAACCTTGGCTTCTATCTGGTTGCGCAGGTCGATGTTTTCGTCCAGCAGGGCGCGCACTTTTTCACGGCCCTGGCCCAGCTTTTCGGAGCCAAAGGCAAACCATGACCCACTCTGGTCGATGATTTTGGCCTCAATGCCAAGATCGAGCAGTTCGCCGGAACGCGAGATGCCCTGGCCGTAAAGAATGTCGAAAATCGCGCTGCGGAAGGGCGGCGCAACCTTGTTTTTGACCACCTTGACCCTGGTGCGGGAGCCGAAGGATTCTTCCTTGTCCTTGAGGGTCTGTATGCGGCGGATGTCCAGGCGCACGGACGAGTAGAACTTCAGCGCGTTGCCGCCTGTGGTGGTCTCGGGGCTGCCGTAGCCCGTGACGCCGATCTTCATGCGTATCTGGTTGATGAAGATGACCGAGGTGCGGGACTTGTGGATGGTGCCCGTGAGGCGGCGCATGGCGTGCGACATGAGCCGGGCATGCCCGCCCACCTGGGTTTCGCCCATATCGCCTTCAAGTTCGGCCTGCGGGATGAGGGCCGCCACGGAGTCGACCACCACAAGGTCTACAGCGCCGGAGCGCACCAGCATGTCGGCAATGTCCAGGGCCTGTTCGCCGTAGTCTGGCTGCGAGATGAGCAGTTCGTCAGTATTGACGCCAAGGCGCTTGGCGTAAGCCACGTCCAGCGCGTGTTCGGCGTCAACAAAGGCGCAGGTGCCGCCCATGCGCTGGCACTCGGCAATGATATGCAGGGTAAGGGTGGTTTTGCCCGAAGATTCGGGGCCGAAAATTTCCGATATGCGGCCACGCGGTATGCCGCCCACGCCCAGGGCCAGGTCAAGGCCGATGGAACCTGTAGGGATAACAGGTATATTCACGTGAGCGTCGTCAGAAAGCTTCATGACAGCGCCCTTGCCGTATTTGCGTTCAATGGTGGCAAGGGCGGTGCCCAGGGCTTCCGCGCGCGCGTCTTCAGGGCTCAGGGCCGGTTTTTTGGCCATAGCTTTTATGCTCCGTGTAAAGATATCTTCAAGCGCATCATTATAGCAAAGGCCCGGTCGCAAGGCAAATGCCCTTGCGCCAGCGGCTCGGTAAGTCGTCACGCTGCGGCGGGACATAGAGCCTTTAGAGCATTTTGCTTTTGAAACACTCCATGTTTCAACGCATCATTCTGGCGAAAAGCGCGGTTTTCGCCAGAATCCACGCCACTTCGTGGCGGCTGCCGCCTTCGCGTCAGCAGAGCAATTTCAAAGCGAAATTGCTCTAACACGTGAAATGCTCATGTACGGCAGGCAAAAGCCTGCCTGCTCGCATTTCGTGGCAAGGATTTTAGAAAAATCCTTGCAGGCCAGTTAACGTATTTCGTCCGTAAACTGGCCTGGCGGGCGCGCCGTACGCGTGGAGAAATGTATCCGCAACCGTGGTGTACTTTGGTGGGTGCGTATTGTTAACTATAATTCTTGATAATGCGTCTGGCAAGAAATTTCCCCTGTCCGCCTCTTGCGCAGTGCGGCTTGTCTGGCATACAAGCGCGGTCATGAGCAATCAGCCAGACATCATCGTGCTTTTTTCCGGCGGCCTGGACAGCATCCTGGCAGCCAAGGTACTGGAACAGCAGGGACTTACCGTCCGCTGCATCCATTTTATCACGCCCTTTTTCGGCTCTGCCAAGGCCGTGCCCTACTGGCGCAAGGTCTATGGACTGGACATCGTGAGTCAGGACGTGGGCGAAGAATTTGCGCAAATGCTGCGCCAGCGGCCGGAACACGGCTTCGGCAAGGTCATGAACCCCTGCGTGGACTGCAAGATACTGCTCTTGCGCAAGGCGCGCCTGTATATGGAATCCGTCGGGGCCAAGGGGCTCGCCACGGGCGAGGTGCTGGGGCAGCGGCCCATGTCGCAGCGACGCGACACGCTGCACCTTATCATGCGTGATGCGGGCGTCAGCGGTATTTTGCTGCGGCCCCTCTGCGCCACGCATTTGCCGGTGACGCAGATGGAAGAAAGCGGCCTTGTGGATCGCACGCGCCTGCTGGGCATTTCTGGCCGGGGCCGCCGTGATCAGCTCGATCTGGCGGCGGAACTGGGCGTTACGGACATTCCCACCCCAGGCGGCGGCTGCCGCCTGACGGAAAAAGAAAACGCGCGCCGGTACTGGACTGTCCTCACCTTGCTGCCTGAGGCTGGCGACAGGGATTTTACCCTGGCCAATCTTGGCCGCCAGTTCTGGCATCACGACGGCGACAATCATTACTGGCTCTGCATAGGCCGCAACAGCGCGGACAACGACAAGCTGGCCGCAGCCATGCAGCCTGACGACATGCTGCTGCGCCTGCGTGACCTGGCCGGGCCCATGGCTCTGGCCCGCAGCGGCGCGGACTGGCCCCGTCACGTGCTTGAGAGCGCGGCGGCCCATGCGGCCTCCTATGCGCCCAAGGCCGTGGCAGCGGGCGGCCCTGTGGCTGTGCGTGCGCGGCAGGGGCAGGCCGAGGGCGACGCGGCCTTTGAGATGGACGTGACGCCGCAACGCCTTGGAGAAGCCTGGGGCGAAGCGCTCTGGGACGATGTGAAGGCTGTTATCAGGGCCGAAGCGAAGGATCGCCTTGCCGCGACACTGCATGGCAAACACAAGCCCGGCCCGGAAGATGCGGAATAAGCTGCCGCCATACTGCGAAAGGCGTCAATAAAGGTATTGGGTCTGCTTTACAAAGATAGGGCTTGAAGATATATGTATCCATTGCGTTAATAGTTTGTGTTTACGCCCCCAGCGGCGTCCGCCGGAGGATTACATGGATCATAAGGACTTGGAATATTTTCGCAAACTTCTTTCAGAGATGCTTGAAGAAGCCCAGCAAAAGGGCGACAGCACCATTGAAGAACTTACCGACAGCAATGAAGTTTTTGCTGACCCTGCCGACAGGGCCACAGCAGAGTCTGATCGCGCCTTTACCCTGCGCATCCGTGACCGGGAGCGCCGCCTTATACGCAAAATCCAGGCAGCGCTGACACGTATCGATGACGGAACGTATGGCATCTGCGAAGATTGCGGTGACGACATCAGTATTCCGCGGCTCAAGGCCCGTCCTGTGACGCGGCTGTGCATCAACTGCAAAGCCAAACAGGAAGAGGACGAACACCTGAGAGGCGACTGAGGCTCTGCCCGCAGCGGCCCGTGGTCGCCAGCGGCTCATGGTGCAGCCCGTTTTGTATCGGACGGTTCCCACCCGGCGTCACAGCCGGGGCCGTGGTTCTGCCGGGGTAGCCGGGGCCAGAGATCCTGCCGGGATTCCCGGATGACCTTTGGAACGACCGCCGGGGTTCTTCAAAAAAACCTGGCGGTGCGCGCGGCTGCACGTTTGGAAAAACCGGTTTTACATGTACGGTCACAGAAGCAGGGGCGATTTTTGCGCCTCCCTGATTCCGCCATGCCGTTTTCGCCCGGAGGGCCGCGTCTGTTATGAGGGCGCGGCCCGGGCTTATTATGGGGCACTGCGCTGTTCTTGACGCCCCGCTCTTGCACCGCGCCCCGGCGACGGGATGCGCGCAAATTGGTCTTCAGCACTGAAGGCATAAGCTTTCCCGCCCTCAGGCGGGTTTTTTCATACCTATGGACGCACACCTTTTCCGCCGCCTTTGTGAAGACCTGACGCCCCAGCTTGCCGGGGCGCGCATTGAAAAATTGCAGGAACCAGCCCCCGGGCTTCTGGTGCTCACCTGGTATGGCGGCGGCCGCAAGCGCCAGCTGTGCCTGCGGCACGCCCGCAAGGAACCCTTCTGCTTTTTGAGCGCCAGCCGCATCACGGCGGGCAAAGCGCCTTCGGCCCAGATCATGCGCCTGCGCAAATATGCGTCCGGCCGCCGCATCGCGTCCTGCGTGGTGAGGTTTTGCGATCGCCAGCTCTGGCTGCTGCTGGCCGGGGGCGACAGCGGGCTCATGGCGGATCAGGGCGGCAAAGGTTCTGATGCTGACGCGCCCCGGCTCGCCTGGCTTTTGCTGGACTTGCGGGAAGGGCCGTCCCTGCATTTTCTGACAGAGGGCGAAGCGCCGGAAGAGGAAGCCCCCGACTGGCCCGGCCCGGACACTCTGGCCCAGGCCCTGCAAGACTGGCGCGCGTGGCCCGTGCTCACTCCGGCCCTGCGGCGCACCCTGACCTGCCTGGAAGAGCCGGAGCAATGGGCCCTGATGGAAGATTTGCGGGCTGGCGGCGGCGACGTGTTCTGCTACGGCCCGGCATTGCCGGAAGCGGCAAAGATCTCGGTGGATGGCGCAGGCGGCCAGTTCACGGACGGGCAGTTTCCGGACGACCAGTTCACGGACGGGCAGTTTCCGGGCGGCCTGGCCCCTGCCGGGGATGCGGCGGCCCCCGCCAATTGCGCCAGTCCCACCAGTTCCGGCAGTTCCGACTCTTCCCTGGCTTTCACTTCCGCCACTACGGCGGCCCCGGCCGATTCCGGGCTTTTCCCCGGTCGCTCCCCCCGCTCCATCCGTTCCATTCGGGCCGTCAGCGCATGGCCCTTGCCGCCGCAGCAGTGCGCGGCCCTGCTCACAGAGGATGAGCGGGCGTCCGGCCTTGTGCTGCGTGAAGAGTGCAGCGCGGATGTGCTGGGCCTCACGGAAAAAGCCGGGCAGGACATGGTGCTGGCCCGGCTTGCCGGTGAACAGGCAAAGGAGGCGGCCCTGCCCCTGGACAGACGCGGGCGCAAGCTCACAAAGCTGTTGGACAAGTTGCGTGAAGAAGAGCGCCGCCTCACGGCCATGACCGAGGCGCAGGCCGATGCGCTGGCGCTTCAGGAAAACCTGTGGCAATGGCCTGCGGAATACCGGGCGCTCAGCGTTACGGTGGCTGCTGGCGCGCACGGCCCTGCCCGCGAGATACGCCTGGACCCACGGCGCAACGTGCGCGAGGAAATGGCGCGGCTCTTTCATACGGCCCGGCGCGGCTGGCGCGGTCTGGAGCATCTGGCGCAGCGCCGTGGAGCGCTGGAGCAGGAAATGACTGCCATAGCCCGCGCACGGCGCGACAGCCTGCTGGGCGCAGGCGGCGGCCAAGCAGGCTGTACCCAGACAGGCGGCGGCCAGACCCGCTCTGGCCAACCAATCTCTGGCCAAACAATCTCTGGCAAGCCGGGCAGCGGCCAGACACTCTCGGGTAAGACCGGCGGGGCCGGAACCCTCACTGGCGCTGCTGCGGGCATACCCACGGCTCTGCCGAAAAATGTCCAGCTTTTCATCAGTTCGGACGGCTTTGCCCTGCTGCGCGGGCGTGACGCCAAGGGCAACCTTGCGGCCCGCAAACTGGCGGCCCCCCACGATATCTGGCTGCATGCCGAAAACGGGCCGGGGTCGCACGTCATCATACGGCGCACCCACGGCGGGCAGGACGTGCCTGTCAGTACGCTGGACGAAGCCGGTTCCCTGGCGGCCAGCAAAAGCTGGCAAAAGGACGCGGCCCGCGCCCGCATCCAGTATGCCGAGGTGCGCCACGTCAAGCCCATGCGCAATGCCCCTGCGGGCACGGTGCGCATAGACAAGGTGCTGGCCTCGCGCGAGGTGCCCGTGGACGCCACCCTGGAGGAAAAACTGCTGCCGGAGTAAACTGGGCGGCAGCAGTGCGATCGCTGTTTCTTCTGGTCTGTTGGCATCCAGCAGACTGGCATCAGGCAGACTGGCATCAGGCAGGCTGGCAGCCGCGCGACCGTTGCGTCTTCCGGCCTGCTGCACCAGGCCTGTGGCATCCTGCCTACTGCCTGCAGGCAGTAGGCAGGCTTCGCCGTTCCACCCCGGCGGCCTGCGCTGTCGACTCTTGGTAAAGCGTTTGTCGTGAAACGCATGGCCCACTGCAATTCATGAAGATGCTGCCGACTTTGGCGGCGCAATACATAACCCGCAATCCGGCGCGCGCTTGATGACGCTTGAATAAATATTTTTGTGGGAATTTTCGTGGGCAAGGCGTGCGGCTTGCGGGCGACATTCCCTTGCCGTCAACTTGGCGTTTCCCCGCTTCTTTCAAGGCTGCCTGTCAGATCAAATCGAAATCATCCCTGTTTGTCTCATAGCAAATTCGCTCTAACATGCGCACGATGCTGCTCAATTGCGCGTGGCGGTCGCGTTATTTATTGGCACTTGATGAACTTACTTTTTTGTTTTAGCTAGTTAATAATGTAAATCGATAAAGAATACATTTTACTACGTGATTTTTTCGCTGAACGCCTGCCGGTATCACTTCTACTTCAATATAATCAACTATTTAAGGCGTTAGCTATGCTTCTGTGAGAATCCGCAGGGTTCATGTCATTCGCTGAACATAATATCAGCCTGGAGAATGGTTGCTTGGGCGTTTGTCATTATAGAGTTTTAAAAAAAAATGATAAAAAACGGGCTAGGGATAACGTTTTTGCACATCCTCAATCGGAGTGAACATCTGATGAAAAAATGCAGTATCCTTCTTCTTGCGGCAACTATGTTGGTTGCTTCGGCGTTTTCCGCAATGGCGGCTGAAAAACTTATTGTCTATACCTCAATGAAGGAATCCATCATTGGTGCTCTCAAGGAAGGATTCACAAAAAAACACCCTGACATAGCCATGGACTACCAGTCTGCGGGCGCTGGCAAACTTATGGCCAAGGTGGCCACAGAGCGTCAGTCTGGCAAGATTATGGCTGACGTTATCTGGACAAGCGAAGTACCGGACTTTTTCAACATGCGTGCTGAAGGGATTTTAGAAAAATACGAATCCCCTGAACTGAAATACATCATCAATCCCTTTTCCGACTACGACGGCACCTTTACTGCCGTCAGGCTTGGAACCCTTGGTATCGCCTACAATACCCGCTATGTGAAACAGGCCCCGACACAGTGGAGCGACGTTACCAAGCCCGAATACAAAAAAGCCTTTGGCATTGCCAATCCCGCCCTCTCCGGCACAGCCTACATGAGCATTCAGCTGCTCGTGGACAAGTTCGGTTGGGAGTATATTGAAAAAATCAGCAAAAATGGCGGCCGTATAGGCAAAGGTTCCGGACAGGTTGTGGACGATACCGCTTCGGGCGACCTTCTTGCCTGCATAGGCGTCGATTACATCGTCAATGATAAAATCAAAAAAGGCGCAAGCCTTGCCCTGGCGTACCCCCCTGAAATGCTGGTAATTCCCAGCCCCGTAGCCATCTTTAAGGGGACTCCCAACCTTGATGCCGCCAAGAAGTTTGTGGACTACCTTCTCTCCGAGGAAGGGCAGAAGATTTTGGCGGAGCAGGGCACATTGCCCGTTCGCAAGGGCATCACCCCGCCCAAGGAATATAACCTTCCCACCAGTGAAGAAGCCTTTGCGCGTGGAATCAAGATTGACTACCAGAAAGTGCTGACTGAAAAAGAAGCCAGCATCAAAAAATTTACTGATATAATGATGTCCAAATAGCGCCAACACCGCCAAATGCAGGCGTTGTATGCCGCGTCGGCGTTGCAGATGCAGCGTCGGCGCGGCCCGCGTCTGTTTTTTCTTCAAAAGTGATCGCGTTCAGCTTTTTTCAAAGCGTGGACACAAGCAGGGATCAGTATGGCAGAAATAGTTCTCAATAATATTGCCAAATCATATGGCGAGCATGCGGTCTTGCAAAACCTTTCGCTTACCGTGAAGGATGGGGAGTGTTTCACGCTCATTGGCCCTTCCGGGTGCGGCAAAACGGTGCTTCTGCGCATTATCGCCGGGTTTGAGTCGCTTGATCAGGGCAGCATGTCCATCGGCTCCGACGTTGTCGCCGATGCCGGCACTGGCGATTCTTTGCCGCCGGAGCAGCGCGGTCTTGGGGTTGTTTTTCAGGACTATGCCGTGTGGCCGCACATGACGGTACGCCAGAATGTCGGGTATCCTCTCAAGATTGCGAAGTGTAATCCCGCAGAAGCTGCCAGGCTGGTGCAAAAAAGCATTGATGACGTCAATCTTTCCGGCATGGAAGACCGCCTGCCTTCACAACTGTCCGGCGGTCAGCAGCAGCGGGTGGCTTTGGCGCGCGCCCTTGTAGCAGAACCGACCCTGCTGCTTCTGGATGAGCCGCTCAACAACCTCGATGCCAATCTGCGCGAAGAAATGCGTTTTGAAATCAAGCGGCTGCAAAAAAATCTTGGCGTTACCATCCTTTATGTGACGCACGATCAGGAGATTGCCCTCGCCATTTCAGACCGGATGGCTGTTATGGATGAACTCGGCGCCATACGGCAGATTGGAACGCCCACACAGCTTTTTTCCGAACCAGCCGACGAATTCGTGTTCTCATTTCTTGGCATGAGCAACTTTTTGCACGTTCAGGCAGAAAACGGAATGGCGCGCTTTGGCGAGTACAGTTTTCCGATGGCTTTGGGGGGCGGTCATTCCGGCAATGGCCGTATTGGCTTTCGCCCGTCTGACGTGGTGTTGCGCCGCAGTGGCGAGGGCATCAGGGCCGTCGTGCATCGCGCCAGTTTTCTTGGAGCCATCACAGACTATCAGCTTGAGGTGGATGGCCAGCACGTGCGCACGGCAGTGGACACACATGAAGCCCTGGCCAATGATCTGTTGCTCAAAGAGGGCGAGGAGTGCGTTTTTACCCTGCGGAATTTCCACTGGTTCAACTAGCGCATCCGCCTTTGCTTTTTCCGTATCCCAATGTAAAGGCGTCAGCCCTGCCTGGTTACAATTCCCGGTAGTTACGGTGTAAACTTTCCGGGCATGCTGCGCATCAAATCGGATAAAACTATGCAAGCAGTCAAACAAAAGCGCACATTCGGCGTGGCAGAAATCATTCTGCTTTTGTCTATTGCCATCCTCCTGATTGTGGTTGTGGTGCCGGTAGCACTCATTTTTTTCAACGCCTTTTTTGTTGATGGCCAGTTTAACCTGGCTGACCTGGTCAAAACGCTGGGCGAAGGGGAAACCTATCAGGCGCTGCTGAACTCGCTGTTCATTGCCAGCGGGGTGACCCTGTGCGCCACGGCAGTGGGCACATTTTTTGCCTGGCTCGTAACGCGAACGGACATCCCCTATAAAGGCTTTATGAAGGGCATGTTTCTTGTACCCTTTATGCTGCCCTCATTTATCGGCGCTCTTGCCTGGAAGATGCTGCTTTCGCCCCGGGCTGGCTACATCAACCGATTGTGGCGCGACGTCACCGGTGCAGAAGATGCCTTGTTCAATATCTTTTCTTTTGGCGGCATTATCTCCATTGAAACCATGTATCTTTTCCCCTTTGTCTTTATTCAGGTTTGTGGCGCGCTGGAGCGTATGGACCCCACGCTGGAAGAATCTGCACGGATTTCCGGTGCTGGCCTCTTTACCATTACCCGCAAAATAACGCTGCCCCTGGTGATGCCCAGCATCCTTTCCGGCGCGTTGCTGATCATGCTGTATTCCATGGCGCACTTTGGCACAGTGGCTGTTCTTGGAATTGAAGTGGGCATCTACAACATCCCGACGCTGATCTACGAACGCATTCATCAGAGCGCGGGCAGTTTTGATTCCATCCGCACAGGAACAGTGCTGGCATCGGTTCTTGTTGTCACGGCGGCGATCATTATCTGGTTGCAGAGAAAAATTCTTGGATCAGGAAAATACCAGATCATAGCGGGCAAAAGCTTTCGCCCTATGGAGCTTAAGTTGCGTGGTCTGCGCACGCCGCTGTTTATTTTTTGTCTGCTCTATATCGGGCTGACCATCGTGCTGCCCACCGTGACCATCTTTCTTGTTGGCGGGCTTAAGACCTACGGAATTCCCATTACATGGGAGAACCTGTCGCTGGAAAACTATAAATATGTGCTTTTTGAGTGGGATCAGACGCAGCAGGCCATTAAAAACAGCATTGGTCTTGGCCTTGGCGCGGCGACCATAACCATGTTTTCTGGCGTGATGATTTCGTATGTCATCGTCAAGATGAAGGTGCGCGGCAAGGGGATTCTGGAATTCCTCGGGATGCTGCCCTTTTCGGTGCCAGGCTCGGTTATTGCGCTTGGCGTTATCCTGGCCTGGAGCGGGCGCTTTGGCATCAACCTTTACAATACCATCTGGATTATCCTTATTGCCTACATCGCCAGGTATATGGCCTTCTCGCTCAAGGCAAACTCCGCTGCCCTGGAGCAGGTGCATGACTCTCTGGTAGAGGCGGCGCGGGCTTGTGGCGCATCCATGTGGCAGGCATTGCGTGATATTGTGCTGCCTCTGGTTCGCCCCGGCATGGTCGCTGCGTTCTTTCTTATCTTTTTGCCTGCCCTGCGCGAACTGACGGTTTCCGTCATGCTGTACGGCACAACCAGCAGAACCATCGGCGTGGCCATCTACACGCTCAACGAAGATGGCGAAACCGTCACTTCTGCGGCGCTGGCTGGCATCGCCCTGATTTTGATTGTGACCGGGCAAACGATTATCAACCACTTTGCCAAAACCAAGCAGGCCTGATCATGTCAGTAACTCTTACAAACGTAACCAAGTATTTTGGCAAGGTTAAAGCTGTTTCATCCCTCAATTTCAAGATTAGCGATGGCGAGTGCTTTTCCATGCTTGGGCCTTCGGGCTGCGGAAAAACAACCACACTGCGCATGGTTGCAGGCTTTGAAGACCTTGATGAAGGCGAGATCAGCGTCAACGACGTGCTTTTGTCCTCAAGCGGAAAAAAATATTACCTCCCGCCCGAAAAGCGTAATTTTGGGATGGTTTTTCAGGCGTTTGCCGTATGGCCGCATATGAGCGTGTTTGAAAACGTGGCTTTTCCCCTGCGCCTCAAAAAGATCAATGCGAGCGAGATTGCCAGGCGAACCACGCAGGCCCTGGAGCATACAAGTCTGCTTGACGTTGCCTCCAAAAGCCCTGCAGATCTTTCTGGCGGAGGCAAGCAGCGTGTTGCCCTGGCGCGGGCCTTGGCCATCAACCCTTCGGTGATGCTGCTGGACGAGCCACTCTCAAGCCTTGACCCCCATCTGCGCGAAGAAATGCGTTTTGAAATCAAGGAGTTGCAGAAAATCTATGGCTTTTCCATCATGTATGTGACGCATGACCAATCCGAAGCCATGGCCCTTTCAGACCGCATCCTGATTATGAAAAACGGCGTGGTGCAGCAGATAGCCTCGCCGCTTGAAGTGTATACGAAACCGGCAAACCGTTTTGTGTTCAGCTTTATTGGTCTTTCAAATTTCACCAACATGAATGTGACTGAAAACGCCATGACGCTGGACGGCGTTTCTGTTCCCTTTGTGGAAGGACGCGCGCCTTCGGGCGAAATCATCAGTGCAGGAGTCGGCACAGTAGCCAGCCGCCCCAATGAAATAGACTTTGTCGACCATGGCGGGATTCCGGGAACAGTGATGCGGCGCACCTTTCTGGGTGAAGTTACCGACTATCAGATTCTGGTTGGCGATCAGGAGGTGCGCGTGCAGAAGGGGCGTTATGTCAGCGGGCCGCAAGAGGGCGAGACCTGCCATCTGCGCTTTCTTAACCCGCTGTGGTTTCCGGTGGAAAAATAGCCTGAATTGCCCGTCACAATGTGAAAAATGCGGGCAAAAGACCCGCCTGGCGACAAAGCCAGTCTGGCGAAAGTCCAACCACAATGGAGACCACTGCCAGACAACTTCTGAACGAACCCAGAGTCCGTGAGATTACCAAAGGCCGCGTTATGCGGCCTTTATTTTTTCAGGACAACATAGGCGAGGGTGCCGAAGGCAAGCCCCCAGAAGGGCGCGCCCAGGCCGAGAAACTCCATGCCGGACGCCGTCGCCAGAAAGGCGATGACGCCTGCGTCCATATTGTCGCTGTCCTTGAAAACGCCGTAAAGTCCCGTGGCAAAAGCGCTCATGAGGGCAAGGCCAGCCAGAACGGCAATAAACACGCTGGGCAGCGCCGCGAAAAGCGACGTCAGCGCCGTGCCGGACAAACCCACAAGTATGTAGAGGCCGCCGCAGACCATGCCCGCAATGTAGCGGCGTGCGGGGTCTTCATGCGACTCTTTCCCCGTGCAGATGGCGGCGGTAAGGGATGAAAGGTTGATGGCGTGGGAGCCAAAGGGGGCCAGCAGCAGGGACGTAATGCCCGTCACTGTCATGATGCCGTTGGACACCACCGGGTAGCCCGAGGCATGCAGCACGGCCATACCAGAGATATACTGGCCTGTCAGCGTCACCAGTGCCAGCGGCAGCCCGATACTGACGATGACGGCGGTTGACCATTCCGGCGCGGTGAACACCGGCCTTGCCAGGGCAAAGTGCACCGTGTCCACGTGCAGCATCCCCGTCAGGGCCGCAATGACCGTGCCGCACACCAGAACCGCGGCAATGGCGTACCGGGGGCATATCCTGCGGAACAGCATGAAACAGAACAGCATGGACAGGCCAAGCAGCGGCGAAGCCGCGACCGACGTAAAGACCTTTGCCCCGAAGCTGAACAGGATTCCGGCAAACATGCCCGAACTGACGGCAATGGGTATGCGCCGCATGATGACGTCCAGGGAGCCCGTAAGTCCGATGACGGTGATGATGACCGCGCTGGCGATGTACGCGCCCACGGCCTGCGCAAAGGGAACGCCCGGCAGCATGGTGATGAGCAGGGCCGCGCCCGGAGTCGACCACGCCGTGATGATGGGCATGCGCATCCTCCAGCTGAGCAGCAGGCCTGTAAGACCGCTGCCGATGGACACGGCCCATATCCACGATGTGGTCAGTTCGTCAGAAAGTCCCGCCAGTCGGGCTGCCTGAAAAATAAGCACGGCCGAACCCGCGTAGGACACGATAACCGCCAGCATGCCTGCCACGGCGGCAGTGGTGGAAAAGTCCCTGTGCAATCGTCTCATCTCTGGTTCTCCCGGCGCGGGCTGATGCCTGCATGGTGAGCGCATTTGGGGTGCGTTGATTTGGTCTGTAGATATGCGCTTGTGGCGGCGCTGTCCAGAAAACTTGATGGCAGATATTTTTTAGGGATGCTTTGTGTGAAGATGTTTGTGGGAGAGGATGCTTTGTGGAGGGAATGTTTGTGGGGGAGGGACCCTTTTGAAAAAGGGTCTCCTCCCCCACGCCCCCACCCCCTAAAACTTTTATTATGTTATCAGTATGGTAGCGTTAAAAAGAGGTAAATGCGCTGCGCGTCGTTGCCTTCTGCGCGGTATCGGGGAGTGAACCGCTCCATGTCGAACAAATGCGGCGCGGCCCGCCCCTGGCGGCGAATCCCACCCCTGGCGGCGCATCCCACCCTTGGCGGCGCAACCCACCCCTGCGGCGCATGCGGCAAAAAAAGGCCGCCCTTTTCAGGGCGGCCTTCAATATATGGCGACCGGAGCGCTTCAGGTGTCTGCTCCGGCGTGCGGGACGCTGCGGATGTCGGGGATTATTTTCCCAGCACTTCCACAGTGGCCATGGCGATTTGCAGTTCTTCGTTGGTGGGAATGATGAGCACGGGCACGGTGCTGTCCGGCGTGGAGATGGTGCGCGCGCCGGGTTTGCGGGTGCCGTTTTCCTTGGCGTCGATCTTGATGCCCATGTGTTCGAGGCCGGCGCACACTTCGGCGCGCACGATGTCGTCATTTTCGCCGATGCCGGCGGTGAAGACCAGGGCGTCGACGTTGCCGTCGAGCAGGAAGTAGTAGGAACCAAGGATCTTCTTGATGCTGCGCGTCAGCATATGAAGGGCCAGGGCGGCGCGCTCATTGCCTTTTTCCACTTCGGCGTGCACGTCGCGCATGTCGGTGAAGCCGCACAGGCCCAGCAGGCCGGACTTCTTGTTCATGAGCGTGTCCATCTGCTCTGAGGTAAGGCCTTTCTTTTCCATCACAAAAGGCACGATGGCGGGGTCAATGCTGCCGCAGCGCGTGCCCATGATGAGGCCTTCCAGAGGGGTAAGACCCATGCTGGTGTCGAAGCACTTGCCGTTTTTCACGCAGCTCATGGACGAACCGTTGCCAAGGTGCATGGTGATGGAGCGCAGTTCGTTGAGGGGCTTGCCAAGATACTTGGCAGTCGCGCCAGCGATGTACTTGTGCGACGTGCCGTGGAAGCCGTAACGGCGGATGCGCAGGTCTTCATACAGCTCGTAGGGCAGAGCGTACATGAAGGCTTCCTTGGGCATGCCCATGCCGAATTCGGTGTCGAACACGCCCACATTGGGCACGCCGGGAAAGAGCTTTTCAGCAACTTCGATGCCCATGAGGTTGGCGGGGTTGTGCAGGGGGCCAAGCACCGAGCATTCGCGCACGATTTCTTTCACGCGTTCGTCCACAAGCACGGGGTCGCTGACGGCTTCGCCGCCGTGCAGCACACGGTGGCCGATACCGGCGATTTCGCTCTTGTCCTTGATAACGCCTTTTTCAGCGTCGGTAAGGAGGGAGATGACCAGTTCCATAGCCTGCACGTGGGTGGGAAAATGCGCCGTGCGGACGATCTTTTCTTCCTTGTCCGTGTCAGGGGCGATCTTGTGGGTCAGGCGGCCTTCATCCTGTCCGATGCGTTCGGCAAGGCCGGAGCAGAGGACGGCGTGGGTATCCATTTCCAGCAGTTGGTACTTGCAGGACGAGGAGCCCGCATTGATGACCAGAATTTTCATGTGTCTTCCTTTTCTTGTTGGCAGCGCCAGGGGGCGGACGGCCCGCCCCCCTGGCAGTAACACGGTTGGCGGCTACTGGCCCGTCGCCTTTTTTTCGGCGGAGGCCTGAACAGCCGTTATGGCCACAGTATTTACAATGTCGGGCACGGTGCAACCGCGCGACAGGTCATTCACAGGCTTGTTGAGGCCCTGAAGCACGGGGCCGATGGCCACCGCGCCAGCCGCGCGCTGCACGGCCTTGTAGGTATTGTTGCCCGTGTTGAGATCCGGGAAGATGAAAACGGTCGCCTTGCCGGCCACCTTGCTGTCGGGCATCTTGGTCTTGGCCACGCTGGGGTCGATGGCGGCGTCGTACTGCAGGGGGCCTTCCAGGGCGAGATCGGGGGCCATTTCCTTGGCTATGCGGGTGGCTTCCACCACTATGTCCACATCCGCGCCCTTGCCGGACGTGCCGGTGGAGTACGAAAGCATGGCCACGCGGGGCTCAATGCCAAAAACTGCGGCCGTGTGGGCCGAGGCAATGGCGATTTCGGCCAGCTGTTGCGCCGTGGGATTGGGGTTGACGGCGCAGTCGCCAAAGACCAGCACGCGGTCCTTGAGGCACATGAGAAAAACCGAGGACACAACGGAGAAGTTGGGCTTGGTCTTCACAAACTCGAAGGCCGGGCGGATGGTGTGGGCAGTGGTGTTGACCGCGCCGGAAACCATGCCGTCGGCATCGTCGAGCTTGACCATCATGGTGGCGTAATAGGTGGCGTCCGCCATGGTGTCGCGGGCCTGTTCGGGCGTGATGCCCTTTTTCTTGCGCAGTTCGTAGTAGGTATTGACGTATTCTTCAAATTTTTCGGATTTGACGGGATCGACAAGGGTGGCCTTGTCGATGTCCAGACCCAGAATCTTGGCCTTGGCGCGTATTTCGTCCACATCGCCCAGCAGGGTGATGTGGGCCACGTCGCGGCGCAGCAGGATGTCGGTGGCCTGGAGGATGCGTTCTTCAGTGCCCTCGGCCAGGACGATGCGCATCCTGTTGGCCTTGGCGCGTTCGATAAGCTCGAACTCGAACATCATCGGGGTAATGCGCGCGCTGCGTTTGCTCACGATGCGGCTGGCGATTTCCTTGCCATTGACGTGCTGCTCAAAAAGACCCAGCACGGTGTTGATCTTGCGCACATTGCCGGGTTCGATGGGAGCGATGAGTTCCTGCAGGGCCAGCATGGTATTGTAGGTGTGGCCCTTGGTCAGCAGAATGGGCAGGGGAGAGGCCGTCCAGCCTTCAATAAATTTGCAGACTTCCTCGGCCGGGCGGATGCCGCCGGTGAGCAGCACGCCCGCGATGTCCGGCGTGGAGGAGGTGAGGCGCGAGGCAATGGCGGCAAGCAGCACGTCGGCGCGGTCGCCGGGGGTGACGATAAGCTGATCCTTGGCGATGTACGGCAGCACGTTGTTCACGTGCATGGCCGCGATGAGGTAGTCGTCCACCAGGGCGTCCAGGCGGTTTTCGCCAAACAGCACTTCAGCGTCCAGGCCTTTTCTCACATCGCCCATGGTGGGCTGACCGATGGTGGGCTCATTGGGCACGGCGTAGATAAGGGCCTTGCGCTCGTCAGTGCTGAAATGGGTGCGCAGTTCGTCAAGCTCGGTCTGGGTGAGGTTGCGGCGATTGATGATGGTGGCCACCACATCCAGCGAAAAAGGCGCAAGACTGTCTATGGTGATCTGGAGAGACTCGCGGATGTCTTCTGCCGTGGCTTTTTGTCCGCTGGTCACCAGAATGACGGGCGTGCCCAGGTTGGCGGCTATTTCGGCATTGAGGTCGAACTCGAAAACCGGGTCCTTGGCCAGAAAGTCCGTACCTACGCAAAGAACAAAATCAAAGGTTTCCAGCAGTTTTTTATACTTCTGAATGATGTTCTCGATGAGCAGGTTGCGCGAACCCTGGTTGATGATCTGGCGCGCTTCACGCTGGGTGTAGGCGAAGGTGTCGGCGTAATCCATCTTGATCTTGAAGTACTCAAGCATCAGATGGATGTCCGGGTCACGGTCGTCCCACACCGGTTCATTGATGATGGGGCGGAAGAACGCCACGTTGCGCATGCTGCGGCTGAGTAGCTGCATGGCTCCCAGAGCAATGGCGCTCTTGCCCGTCATGGGCCCGGTGGCTGTGATATAGAGTCCGTTATACATATGCTTCCCCTGATTGTGCCGGGCAGGCTGGCAGGATGACGCGAAAAAGGGCGCAGGCCATAACCTGCGCCCCGGCCTATTGTTCTATGGTATGACCGCGCCCGCCGCCATACGTCCATAGCGGAGCCTGGTGGCGGGCGCGGTAGTCATTCGTCAGATACCTACTTGCTTTCGCTGGCGATTTCGCTGGCGTCAGGGTAGGGCAGATCAGCCAGCTGCTTCAGCATGGCGTAGCGTTCGGCGTAGGCAGCAGCCAGATCCGCGCGCAGCGTCTTTGAAGCTTCCGGATCGGTCTTTTCCAGAGAGGCAAAGCGGGTTTCGCCGCCCAGGAATTCCTGGATGTCCGCGCTGGGGGCCTTGCAGTCGAGCTGGAAGGGATTTTTCTTTTCCTTGGCCAGTTCGGGGTTGTAGCGGTACAGGGGCCAGTAGCCGGTCTGCACGGCCATCTTGGCTTCTTCCTGGCTCTTGCCCATGCCCTTGCGCAGGCCCTGGTTGATGCAGGGAGCGTAAGCGATGATGAGCGAGGGGCCCTTGTAGGCTTCTGCTTCGCGGAAGGCCTTGAGGGTCTGCTGCTTGTCCGCGCCCATGGAGATGGAAGCCACGTACACATAGCCGTAGGTCATGGCCATGCGGCCAAGGTCCTTTTTGCCGGTGCGCTTGCCAGCGGCGGCAAACTGCGCCACAGCGCCAAGCGGGGTGGCCTTGGAGGACTGACCGCCGGTGTTGGAGTACACTTCGGTATCCATCAGCAGGACGTTGATGTCGTCGCCGGTGGCCAGCACGTGGTCCAGGCCGCCGTAACCGATGTCATAGCCCCAGCCGTCGCCGCCGAAGACCCACACGCTCTTCTTGGTGAAGAGGTCGTCCATGTGCCAGATTTCGTGGGCAAGGTGGCTTTCAAAGGAATCAAGGTTGGCAATGACCATGTCGCCGTACTTGCGGGAGCCTTCGGCGTCGTCCTTGTTGGCCAGCCAGCCTTCCATGGCTTCTTTAAGCTCGGGGCTGATGCCTTCTTCCTTCAGGGCCTCTTCAATCTTCATGGCCAGCAGGTTGCGGCGCTGTTCGTAGGCAAGGCCCATGCCGCAGCCGTATTCGGCGGCGTCTTCAAACAGGGAGTTGCCCCAGGCCGGGCCAAAGCCTTCCTTGTTGGTGCAGTAAGGCGTGGTGGGCGAAGAAGCGCCCCAGATGGAGGAGCAACCCGTGGCGTTGGCAACGATCATGCGTTCGCCGAAGAGCTGGGTGAGCACCTTGACATAGGGGGTTTCGCCGCAGCCGGCGCACGCGCCTGAGAACTCGTGCAGGGGCTGCTGCAGCTGCGAACCCTTGACGGTGTCGCGAGCCAGCAGTTTGTCCTTGAGGGTCACGTGGGCTTCGACAAACTCGAGGTTGGCCTTCTGGTCGTCCATCTGGGTTTCCAGCGGCTTCATGACCAGGGCCTTGTTCTTGGCGGGGCACACGTCGGCGCAGGAGCCGCAGCCCAGGCAGTCTTCAGGGTAGACCTGAATGCGGAACTGCATACCCTTGAGTTCCTTGCCCATGGCGTCCTTGGTCACAAGGCTGGCCGGAGCGCCTTCCAGTTCTTCAGGCGTGGCAAGCACGGGGCGGATGGCCGCGTGGGGGCACACAAAGGAGCACTGGCAGCACTGGATGCAGTTTTCGACCTGCCATTCGGGAATGGCAATGGCCACGCCGCGCTTTTCGCAGGCGGCGGTGCCGAGGGGCATGAAACCGGCCGGGTCCATGGCAGACACGGGCAGCTTGTCGCCCTGCTGGGCAAGGATGGGACGCACCACACCGCTGATGTAGTCATCATCGTGGCAGTGGCACACGCTGGCGCCTTCAGTGGTGTTGGCCCAGCTGGCGGGGTACTTGATTTCTTCCAGGGCGTCCATGCCCTTGTCCACGGCGGCGATGTTCATGTTGACGATCTTGTCGCCCTTGCTGCCGTAGGTTTTCTTGATGGATTCCTTAAGCAGGGCCACGGCCTTTTCAAAGTCGAGCACATTGGCCAGCTTGAAGAAGGCGGTCTGCATGATCATGTTGATGCGGCCGCCAAGGCCCACTTCCTGGGCCACCTTCACGGCGTCCACGTTGTAGAACTTGAGCTTCTTGCGGGCGATGGTGCGCTTCATCTCGGCGGGCAGGTGCTTTTCGAGGTCAGCCAGCGACCAGTTGGAGTTCAGCACAAAGGTGCCGCCTTCCTTGATGCCTTCAAGAATGTCGTACTGGGTCACATAGGCCGCCTTGTGACAGGCAACGTAGTCGGCCTTGGTGATGAGGTAGGACGACGTGATGGGGGCAGAACCGAAGCGCAGGTGCGACACGGTGAAGCCGCCGGACTTCTTGGAGTCATAGGCAAAGTAGGCCTGGGCGTAGAGGTCGGTGTTGTCGCCGATGATCTTGATGGCCTGCTTGTTGGCGCCCACGGTGCCGTCGGCACCGAGGCCGAAGAACTTGCACTGCACGGTACCGGCGGGCACGGTGTCAATTTCCTCGTCCACGTCAAGGGAGAGGTTGGTGACGTCGTCGGTGATGCCCACGGTGAAGTGGTTTTTGGGCTGCAGGGCCAGCATGTTGTCATACACGGCCTTGGCCATGCCGGGGGTAAAGTCCTTGGAACCCAGGCCGTAGCGGCCGCCCACGATGGTGGGGGCTTCGCCCTTTTCGAGGAAGGCGGTGCAGATGTCCTGGTACAGGGGGTCGCCCAGAGCGCCGCTTTCCTTGGTGCGGTCAAGCACGGTGATGCAGGCGGTGGTGGCGGGCAGGGCGCGCAGCAGGTGCTCGGTGGAGAAGGGACGGAACAGGCGCACCTTCACAAGACCAACGCGCTGGCCCTGGTTGTTCAGGTAGTTGACTGTTTCTTCCGCCACTTCACAGGACGAACCCATGGAGACGATGATGCGGTCGGCTTCGGGGTGGCCCACGTAGTCGAACAGACGGTATTTGCGGCCCGTGATGGATTCAACCTTCTTCATGTTTTCAATGACGATGCCGGGCACGGCGTCGTAGAAGAGGTTGGCGGCTTCACGGTTCTGGAAATAAATGTCGGGGTTCTGGGCGGTGCCGCGGATGTGGGGATGCTCGGGGTTCATGGCGGTGGAGCGGAATTCGGCCACCTTGTCCCAGTTCACCAGGCCACGGATGTCTTCGTAGTCGATGGTTTCGATCTTCTGCACTTCGTGGGAGGTGCGGAAGCCGTCAAAGAAGTGGCAGAAGGGCAGGCTCGCGTCGATGGCCGACAAATGGGCCACCAGGGCCAGGTCCATACATTCCTGCACGGAAGCGGAGGCAAGGAAGCAGAAGCCCGTCTGACGGGCGGCCATGACGTCCTGATGGTCGCCAAAGATGGACAGGGCGTGGGAGGCCAGGGCACGGGCCGACACGTGAAAAACGCCGGGGAGCAGTTCGCCGGCGAGTTTGTACATGTTGGGGATCATGAGCAGCAGGCCCTGAGAAGCCGTGTAGGTCGAGGTCAGCGCGCCAGCGGAAAGCATGCCGTGCACAGCGCCGGCGGCCCCTGCTTCGGACTGCATTTCGCGGACGATCACTTTCTGGCCAAACAGGTTCTTCATGCCCTTGGCGGCCATCTGGTCCATGACTTCGCCCATGACGGACGAGGGCGTGATGGGGTAGATCGCCGCCGTTTCCGACAGAGCGTAGGCAATATGCGTTGTCGCGTTATTGCCATCCATGGTTTTCATATGAGCCATCTGTTCCTCCTTGGCGCCCTGGGGCGCGCAATATTTTTTCCAATTTCTGCGTGGCCAGTGCGGCCTGGGGTAAAGCCCGCACTGCAAAGCCTGTGCGGGGTGCGTTTACTTTGGGAACATTAGGGGTTTTTTGAGAGTACACTTGTGTTCAAATTTATCGCATCAAATCATGGGCGTCCATAAAAGATTATGGAGGTCAAGAAAGCGGCGAAAAAGTCACAGTTGTCGTTGCAATGTGTCCATACCACAGAGTTGGTTGTTTGAACAGTTAAATAGGGTGTCGGGGAAATTTTTTTTTAGGTTCCCCGGAGGGATTTTTTGTCTGATATTCCCGGTATATCCAGTAATGCTGCCAGCCGGGGCCTTTTTTTTGATGAAAAAAAACAAAAAACTCCGCCGCCGTCGTTCGCACGTCCGGCAGGGTGGAGGCCCGACGAAGCACGTCCGTCCGGTTTGTCTTTAAATCGTAACATAAAAGTTTGCCCTTTGCAGCCCCCCTGCTCTCATCATTTTGCGCCTACTGCCGATAGAAGGGATAATGCCCAAGAACAATAAGGTTATTCTGCTATCCGGGCTTTGCCCGCGTGCACAGCTGAGTGGCAGCGCGCCGCGCAAAGCGCGCAATTAGCGGAGATCCGGGAGGTTGAGCGCTTGACAAGCAAAAGCCCTCCCATTAGGTATCATTTTGCAAAGTACAATACGTAACTGATGCGTTTTGTGGCAGGGCCGGTGGCAAGTTCACTGCGATAAGCTCAAGCTTGCCATATGACTGTTTTTGTCCGGATTTTCCAGCGACAGCATAGTGCTGTCCAGATTTTTGGCAATGCCCGTGAAGTTGAGTTGATTGCCCATGATTATACATAGCTACTATATAGAGAGGCACCATGTTCTGGAAAAACCTTTCAATAGGAAAGAAATTGTGTTTTGGCTTTGGCATCAGCCTGTTGGGCATAATCTGCTTCGCCGTGGTTGCATGGAACGCCTCCAATGAAGTCATGACCATGGCCGACAGCGCGCTGCAAAAGCAGGGCAATGCCCTGGTTTTTGCCATGCGTGAGGCCGATCATCTGCACTGGAAGGAGCGGGTCGGCAATTTTGTGGCCATGCCGCCTGCGGACGGCAAGCTCAATGTGCAGAAAGACGGCCACAAATGCCTTTTCGGCCAGTGGTTTTATAGTGGCGGGCGGGAAGAGGTGGAGGCCATTTTGCCGAGCACGTCCACCTATTTCAAACAGATGGAAGCCGCCCACCTGGAGCTGCACAAGAGCGCTGCGGATATTGAGCGTTTGGTGCAGGAAGGCGACCTTGAAAGGGCCCGGCAGCTTTTCAACTCCATTACACTGGGCAAATCGGCGGCGGTTGTGGAGACGCTCGCGCAGTTGCGCACCATGATGCTGCACGCCGCCGATGCAGACAAGGAAAGCTACAAGCAGATCATGGCTCGCGAAAGATACGTGGTTGCTGTTCTGCTGCTGGGCGTGCTGCTATGTATGGTGATTTCCGGCGTGGCCATTACGCGCTCCATCCGTAATCCTTTACGCGGGCTTGTGGACAAGTCCGCCGAGGTGGTGGCGGGCAATATGGATGTGGACCTGCGCCTGCGGCGCAGGGATGAAATCGGCGCACTGTCGAGCGCGCTGGGCTCCCTGCTGGACAGCCTGAAGCTCAAGCTGACCGAAAACCAGAAAAAGTCTGAAGAGGCTCAGGCCAGCGCCGAACATGCCCAGAGATCCCTTAAGGATGCGGAGGAAAAAGAGGCCCGCATTGCCGCGCTGCTGGAAAATATGAACGCCATCGCCGCGCAGGCCGACACCATTGCCGGGGATCTGGCCGAGCATTCCATCATTCTGGCCGAGCGGGTGGAGACCGTCTATAAGGGTAGCGAAGACCAGCACAACCTCATGCGCGGCAGCCTTGACAATCTTGAGCAGCTTGCCGCAGCGGCCACAGAAATTGCCGTCAATGCGGAGCATTCGGCCCACGGCGCGCGCAGTTCAAAGGAATATGCCGGAAGCGGCGTGGATGTGGTGACCCGTTGCGCCCAGGCCATCAGCCGGGTCAACGACCTCGCGTCCAAGCAGAACGGGCAGATAGCCGAGCTGGGTGAGATGGCCCAGGGCATTACCGGCATCATGAGCGTTATTACCGACATTGCCGACCAGACAAACCTGCTGGCGCTTAACGCCGCCATTGAGGCGGCCCGGGCGGGCGAGGCCGGGCGCGGCTTTTCGGTGGTTGCCGATGAAGTGCGGAAGCTGGCGGAAAAAACGGTTGCCGCCACGCAGGCCGTGGGAGCCAAGATCACCGGCATTCAGGAATCCATCCATGCCAGCGTGGCCTTTATGGGGCAGACCAGCGAGGCCGTGCACGAATCCAACGACCTTGCGCAGCAGTCGGGTGAGGCGCTTACGCAGATTCTGGATCTGGCCGCATCCAATGTGGAGAGCGCCGCAGGCATGGCCGTGGCCGCGCAGCAGCAGAACGACACTGTGGCGCATGTGACGCAGGGCATGAAGAACGTGCAGGACATTGCCGAATCCAGCCGCACCTCCATGGGCGAAGCCGACCACCAGGTGCGGGCCGTGGCCAAGATGGCCACCGAACTGCGGGAACTTATCGACAGGTTGAAAAACCGAGATTAGGGAAACGCTGATGTATTCCGTTTGGCGGCGATGCCGGGCTTTTTTTGAAACAGTCGAGGACGGAAGAGTCCACTCCTGTTTCAAAAAAAGATCGCGCCTTGCCAAACAAAATACCTGCGCGTTTCCAGAAGGTTCTCAGTGCTTCCTTAGAGCAATTCCACTAGCGATGCTGTCGCCATCCGTAAGGCTTCTTCGTCGCCTGACGGTTGCCGCCTGAAATTGTCCGGCGGCAGCGTGAGCAGATGGCCGCCAAAAAAGACATAAGCGCAGCTTCATCCTTTAGCCCTTGGGAGCAATGGATGAAGCTGCGCTTGTTTGCGTTGCCGGGCGCGGTTACGCGCCTTGCCGTTTTGCGTTGCCGGGCGTTGATGTGACTCCGGAAGACGCGGCCCCCTGGCCCCTAGTGTACAGCGATAAAAGTTTTAGGGGGTGGGGGCGTGGGGGAGGGACCCTTTTGCAAAAGGGTCCCTCCCCCACAAAGTATTTCAATTTGTCATTTCATTGGTAAACGGCTTTATTGTTGCGTCCTTGCGGCTCCAGCGGACGCGGCCCGGCCATCTGCCCGACCATCTGCCCGACCATCTGCCTGGCCAGCGGCCTTGTTGGTGGCGTGAATGGCGGTTCCGATTTCGCGGGCCAGGGTTTCCGTAAACAGGGTGGGCGCTCCGGCATCCATGCGTATCTGCCCAGGCAGCAGCACGGCTATGCGCATCTGGCTGTTGGAAAGGGCGTTGCGGCTGGATATGTTCTTGAGTTTGGCCTTGCTTTCCCTCTGTGCGCTGGGAACGCGCCGCTGCACCAGCAGTACGTCGGCCATTACCGTTGTGGCGCCCGCGCCCTTGAGTACGGAGGGAGTGTCGTAGCCTGCCGCAACCGTCTGGCGCAGGTGGGTGGGTTCCGTATTTCCGGCGGACAGCACCGTGATCTGCACGATGTTTCCGGCTTCGCTGGGATTGCCCACAATGGTGAACCCGCTGCGTTGCAGCCAGGATTCGGCCTGGGCGCGCAGCCCGAAAACGCGGTTGGTGTTGTCGCGCACGTTTACGTAAACAGTGTCCGCAATCGTATCATCGTCCGGTGCTTCCTGCAGATTGCCCGAACGCAGCACTTCCAGCTTGTCCGGGTCAGCGGCCTGACGCACACAAGCTGCAAGCGGCACAAGGCTCACGCAAAGCAGCAGTGCAATAAAACGCAGTTTTTTTAGCATCATAAGAAAACCTCGATCCTTGCCGCCACAAATGCGGCTGGTATTGAAGGCGAAAGCGGCGGGCTTTCGCCATGCATGTCCCCAAACATGCATTTTTTGGGCCTGTGAACGCGTCCGCAACAACATTTCTTTGTGGCAAGGCCGGCTTCCGCCGGGCAGGTCTGCTGCAAATCCGTGAAATGCGGTATGTTTTATGGCGAAAATCCTGCGCCCGAGAACAAGGAGCTTTCGCTGCGTTAATGGTTGGGTAATTTTCGGAATATCCGTAGTTCCGTCATGCGGCTTTTCAGGGCTGCAACGCACGGGTTTTACCGTATGGCATCCGTGATTTCTTCTGGCGTTATTCGTCCGGCAGGGGGGTGGCCGGGCTCGGCGTGCGCAAAATAGGGTCGCGCCTGTGGCGGCATCCCGACAGGCTGGCCTGTCAGGTTATTAGCGCAGTTTGCCAATGAAATGAGTTAACCGCTCTACAGGGATTTTCTTGAAAATCCTTGCCACGAAATGCGGGCAGGCAGGCTTTTGTCTGCTGTAGCGAGCATTTCACGTGTTAAGGAAGCACTGATTAAAAAGCCTCCTGGAAACGCGCAGGTATCTCGTTTGGCGTCGTTGTTTTGTCAGGGCTTTACTGCCTTGACGATTTCATTGCTCAGCTTGTCTTCCAGGGCAGGGAGGATGGCGTCGCGCCCCATATTTTCACCCTCGGCGCTTACAGTCACCGTATGCATGGTGTCTGGCTGCTTGCCCTTTTTGCCCACGCCCACCTGGGCGCGCATGCCCCACAGATTGCTTGTGCCGCCGTCAAGCATGCTGACGCCAAGGCCCAGCAGCAGGCCGCCGCCCACGCCCCAGGCCGCACCGCGCCCTCCGCCAGCGGAGCCGCCCACAAGAGCGCCAAGCATGGCGCCTGTGCCTGCGTGCCCCAGGGTTCGCCCCGGACTGGCGGGTGTGCTGCGCGAGCCCAGCGGGGTCACGTCTTCCACCACCACGCGCAGGGTCAGGTCTGCCTCCTTGGCCGTCTCGGCGGGCACAAGCTCGCGCTCGCTCTGAAGGTAGGCCGTGAGCATGGATTGAAGGTCGGCATTGAAACTGCCGCTGCCGCCGCTCACGTCCACAAAGACGCTTTGCCCCGGTTTTGCCTTGATTGTGGGCAGTGGATCGGGGCTGGCCTGGGCCTGGCTGGCGCGCGGGTCATCAGGCGAGCCGGGCGGAAAACCCGAGTCTTCGGTACTGCCGCTGTTCTGGTGGGAGGAACAGCCCGCCGCCATGAACAGCATGGTAAGACACAGTGCCGCCATAAGGCGGTAGAGTATTGGACGTATATGCATATAGCCCTCATTTTGACTGAAATCTTCTACAAGATTACCGCAAGTTGCACACGCCTGTCCAGTTGGCGTACGCTTCGTCATATGAATGACAGGGATGTGGCATCTCCCCAATAAGTAAACGTTTTTACTGCTGTGCGGCGGCGCTGGCCACGCTTTGCGTCTCGCACGCAGCCGGGCCGCAGCCGGGGCGCGGGCACAGGACTGCCAGCATTGTGACGACGATGCGCACTTGACGCCTGTGGGTTTTATCGTATCTTGCCGTTACATAAAAGGCGCGTCAGCCAGTACCGGCGCAGCCGGAAAGCAGTCGAGGACAGCATGGGCAAACAGTTGATAATAGTGGAATCTCCGGCCAAAGTTAAGACCATCAAAAAGTTTCTTGGGCCGTCATACATGGTGCAGGCCAGTGTGGGCCATGTACGCGATTTGCCCGCCAAGGCCCTCGGAGTAAATGAAGAGGACAACTTCGCGCCCCAGTATGAAGTCATAGACAATAAAAAAAATGTGGTCAGCGAACTGCGCGCCGCCGCCGCCAAGGCCGATACCGTTTACCTTGCCCCTGACCCCGACCGCGAGGGCGAGGCCATTGCGTGGCATGTGGCGGAGCTTATCCGCGACAAGGCCAAGGACATCAAGCGCATCCAGTTCAACGAAATTACCGCCAAGGCTGTCAAAGAAGCGTTAGCGCACCCGCGCGACCTCAATGAAGACCTTTTTGACGCCCAGCAGGCCAGGCGCATTCTGGACAGGCTGGTGGGCTACAAGATTTCTCCCCTGCTGTGGAAGACCATCAAGCGGGGCATATCCGCCGGGCGGGTGCAGTCCGTGGCGCTGCGCCTCATTGCCGAACGCGAGGAAGAGCGCGAGGTGTTCAAGCCGGAGGAATACTGGCTGTTCAAGGTGCTGCTTTCGGCTGACACGCCGCCGCCCTTCAAGGCCGACCTCGCCAAGATCAACGGCAAAAAAGCGGTCATCGCCAATGCCGAAGAAGCGCAGGCGCTGGAAGACGCCCTCAAGGGCCAGCCCTTTGTGGTGGAAAGCGTGGAGCAGAAGGAGCGCGAGCGCGCGCCGCAGCCGCCCTTCATCACCTCGACCTTGCAGCAGGCGGCCAACCAGAGGCTTTCCTACACGGCCAAGCGCACCATGAACATTGCCCAGCGCCTCTATGAAGGCGTGGAGCTTGGCGACCGTGGCCTGACGGCCCTCATTACCTATATGCGTACGGACTCGACGCGCATCGCCGACGAAGCGCGCGACGCGGCCAAGGATTTTATCGCCACGCATTTCGGCAAGGACTATCTGCCCAAGCGCGCCCGCGTGTACAAGGCCAAGGGCAGCGCCCAGGACGCCCATGAAGCCGTCCGCCCCGTGGACGTGACCATCACTCCCGACGAGGTGAAGCAGCATCTGCCGCCGGATCAGTACAATCTGTACCGGCTCATCTGGTCGCGTTTTGTGGCTTCGCAGATGGCCGGGGCGCGTTTTCACGACACCACCGTCACCATTGCCTGTGCCCACAGCCAGTGGCGCGCCAAGGGCGAGCGTATGCTTTTTCCCGGTTTTCTTGCGGCCCTGCCGCGCGCCGGAGAAGACGCCGACGCCGAACTGCCGCCTCTTGAGGCCGGACAGACGCTCAAGCTGGACAAGCTGGACAAGGAGCAGAAGTTCACCCAGCCCCCGCCGCGCTACAGCGAAGCAAGCCTTGTGCGCGAGCTGGAAGAGCGGGGCATCGGGCGGCCCTCCACCTACGCGGCCATCATTTCCACCCTTCAGGACAGAGAGTACGTCAGCCTGGTGGAGAGGCACTTTGTGCCCACGGATCTTGGCCGGGTGGTCTGCAGTCAGCTGACCGAACACTTTGGCAGGCTCATGGATGTGGGCTTTACCGCCCAGATGGAAGAGGGACTCGACAAGGTGGCAGAAGGCAAGGCCCACTGGGTGGATCTTTTGCGCGCCTTTTCCGATGATTTCAATCCCACGCTGGCGGCGGCCGCCAAAAACATGCAGAGCGTCAAGGGCGGCATCCCCGCTGATCTGCCCTGTCCGGAATGCGGCAAGCCGCTGATGATCAAGTTCGGCAAGGCAGGGGCCTTTCTTGCCTGTTCCGGCTATCCCGACTGCAGCTACACCAGCAATTTTTCGCGCAACGAGGATGGCCGGGTCGAGGCCGTGGCCGCCGAAAAGCCGCAGTATGAAAAAGTGGGGCAGTGCCCCCAGTGCGGGCGCGATCTTGTCATCAAAAAATCCCGTACAGGCAGCAGCTTTATCGCCTGCACCGGCTACCCCGAATGCAAGTATGCGGCCCCGCTGTCCACGGGCGTGCCCTGCCCGCGCTGCCAGAAAGGCCAGCTGGTGGAAAAGAGCACCAAGCGCGGAAAGCTGTTTTACTCGTGCGATCAGTATCCCCAGTGTGATTTCGCCTTGTGGGACAGGCCCGTGCCAGGCCCCTGCCCGCGCTGTAACTCGCCATACCTTGTTGAAAAAAAGAGCCGGGCCGGCACAAAGATCATGTGCCCGGTCAAGGGGTGCGGCTACGTCAAGGAGGACGGAGATGAGCAAAGCTGATGCATCAGATTCGATGAGAGCTTCCGCGTCCCTTGCGCCTTCAGCGACCTCCGCCCCTTCAGGCGGTATGGCCGCGCCCTGGCCGGAAACCCTGGAGGCCCGCGTGGCCCAGTTGCTCGCCGACGGGGAAAGGGTGACGCTTTTGACGGTCATCAGCCGCACAGGCTCGGCCCCGCGTGACGCGGGCACCCGTGCGCTGTACACGCTAAACGGCCCGGAAGGCACCGTGGGCGGCGGCCTGCTGGAGGCACGCGCCTTTGAGGCAGCGGCCCAGAGCCTGTTTATGGGCACGTCCAGTCAGGTCTCCTGCGACATGAGCGGCTTCACCCCTGACAGCGACATGATTTGCGGCGGCGGCATGGACGTGCTGTGCGAAGTGCTGACGCCGGACAAGGCCCCCCTGTTTGCGCTTGCCGCCCAGGCCCTGCGCTCCGGGGTAGGGGGCGTGTGGGTTGTGGACGTGAACCGCGAGCCGCCCCTGCGCCGTCTGTACCTCGACAGCCTGCCCGAAAAATCTGACCCTGCCGCGGGTTCGGCCCTGCCGCCGGACGCCAGTCTGGACATAACCCCGGTGCGCGCCCTGCTGGCGCAGCGCAAGGGCAGGCCCGGCCTGGTCATCAAGGACGCGTGCCGCATCTACGTTGAACCGCTGGCAGCGCCGCCGGTGCTGCTCCTCTGCGGCGGTGGGCATGTGTCCCTTGAGGTGGCGCGTCTGGCCCATGTCTGCGGCTTTATTGTGGACGTGGTGGACGACAGGCCGGAGTTTTCCAATCCGCAACGGTTTCCCATGGCGCGGCGTTGCCATGTGCTGCCGGACTATGAAAATCTGGTGGAAGCCTGCGGCATCGGGCGGCACCATTATGTGGCCGTCATCACGCGCGGGCACGGTTTTGACCGCGAAACCCTGGCCCAGGCCCTGACCAGCCATGCCCAGTATATAGGCATGATAGGCAGCAAAACCAAACGCGACCAGATTTATGCCATTCTGCGCGGCCAGGGCGTGCCCGATGCTGAACTTGCCGCTGTGTGCTGCCCCATAGGGCTGACCATTGAAGCTGAAACCCCGCAGCAGATAGCCGTGTCCATTGTGGCCGAACTGCTGGCCGTGCAGGCCGGTACGCTGAAGCGCCTGCGCTTTGAAGAGTAGGGCAGGCCGGTACGCTGAAACACTTCGGTCAGTAGGCTGAAACGCCTGCGCTTTGAAGCTCGGGCGCGGGCGGCGTGTTGAAACATTTTGGCCGGGACATTGAAACATTTGTGGTTCTAGAGCAGTTTACGAATGAAATGAGTTAAATGCTCTGCAAGGATTTTTCTGAAAATCCTTGCCACGAAATGCGAGTAGGCGGGCTTTTGCCTGCCGTACGCGAGCATTTCAAGTGTTAAATGCTCTAAGCAGAGGCGTGCGTGGTGTCGCCGTCCTGCTGGTTTTTTGTCACTGCCAGGGCTTGTTGTTGTCGCGCGGCGGGCTGCCCGCACGTCCTCCGCACGCGCGCTGGCGCTTTCTTGACTTTTGCGGCGGCTCGCGACACTGTGGCCGGGCGGCGCATGGTGCATGAGTGCATCAATCCGCCATGTTCATAGTCCATTGAGAGCAACAAATTGTGCATTGCCTGCGGCGCGCACCATGGCCAAAGCGTCAACAGCGGCGGCCATGCAGGTGCTTTTTCAGGATTCCCGGAACAGCGATCAAACACAACCCTCCGCAGCCATAGCCCTTGGGGCGGCAAAAGGCAGAGGGTATGGCCGCATGATTTGGCTGTCATGCTTTATCCCCCCCTTGCCCGCCATGCCTTGCCGCTGTCGGGCTCGCCCGGTTCAATGATCCCTCCGGTACGCCATCGCTTGAAACGCATGGCCGATGTTCGGCATTGCGGCATGTAAAAGCAATGTTTGCCGTTGCGGCTGCAGCCGCCTGAAAAAAATCCGCCCGCACCCGCACGCACCCGGTCACATCCGGCCATATCTGGCCACATCTGGCGGCGCGGACGACCAGAAAAAAGAAAATGCATCACGAACGTGGCATGGTACAAAATGGTTCTGAAAGCCATGACTTCGCGAAGGGTGTTGCTCAAACATGCCACTAAATGCTATGCGTTTCTAAATAGAAGGCCGAGGATGGCCGACGTGGCGCAAAAAGCGACCGTCCGGCACAGGGTGCAGCGGGCAAAAGAGCATGAAATTTTTGTCAATAAAAACAGTATGTTATATAAAATTAATACGGTCTCGTAACATACTGAAATTGCAAGGTTTTTTGTATTCATTGTGCCACTGTCATATACGGTTGTCTTGATTGCTTTTTACGGTGAACTGTGTTTTTTACAACGATGTTTCTGCCCGAGTTCCTCACGGCGGGCGGTTTTTTTGGTGTGCGGCAGCACGCGTTCCTTACGGAGTAGTTCATGACCACCAGACCGCTATTTTCTCTTCCTGTCATACTCAGCCTTTGTCTTGCACTGGTTGCCTGCAATGGCGACAAGGACGGCCAGCACGGCGCCATGCGTCTGCCTGTCGCCGTTTTTGACGTTGTGGCCAAGGATGAACCCTGGCCGGCAGAGTATCAGGCCCAGGCCTCCGGCTCGCGCGCTGTCGAAGTGCGCGCCCGCGTGGAAGCCATCATCGAAAAACGCCTGTATGAAGAAGGCGACTATGTGCAGCAGGGGCAGCTGCTTTTCCAGCTGGAGCGCGACCGCTACGAAGCGCTCATGCAGCAGGCCCAGGCCCAGTTCACCAACGCCGAGCGCGAATGGCGGCGGGTACGCCCGCTGTATGAAAAAAACGCGGTGTCGCAGAAAGAGCGTGACAATGCCCTGGCCGCCTATGACAGCGCCAAGGCTTCTTTGCGCCAGGCCAAGATCAACCTGGACTACTGCCAGGTGACGGCCCCTGTCTCCGGCTACAGCAGCAAGGAAAACTTCACGCCCGGCAACCTGGTGGGCAACAATTCGCTGCTCACCTACGTGAACCAGACTGACCCCATGTACATCGACTTTTCCATTGCCGCCCCCGAGCATATGCTCCGCCAGGGCATGGCTGCCCAGGGCCGTCTTGTGACGCCTGCCGACGGCCGGTACAAGGCGCGCCTGCGCCTGCTGGACGGCAGCATGTACAAGGGGATGGGCGAGGTGACCTTTATCGACAGCCAGGTGCAGCCCACAACCGGCGTCATCAAGGCGCGCGCCGTCTTTGACAATGCCGACCGCAGCATCATGCCCGGACAGTACGTGCGTCTGTATATGGACGGCGATATCCTCAAGGATGCCGTACTCGTCCCGCAAAAGTGCGTGCTGCTTACCCAGAAGGGTTCGCTGGTCATGGGCGTGGACAAGGACGACAAGGTGTATCCCATTCCTGTGGTCGTCGGCGTGTCCGTCGGCAACAGGTATCTTGTGCTTGAAGGGCTCAAGGGCGGCGAACGCATTATCAGCGAAGGCATGATCAAGGCCCGCCCCGGCTCTCAAGTGAGCATAATGCCTTCAGGGGGCCAGCAGCCTCAGGAAGGCGCGGCCAAGAAGTAGGTTAAATATGGCTGTTTCCACAAAGCCGAATTTCTTTTTACGCAGACCCATTCTCTCTGCGGTCATATCCATTGTCATTACCCTGGTGGGCGCACTGGCCATGCGGGCACTGCCTATCGCGCAGTACCCCGACCTTGTGCCCCCCACGGTCAACGTCAGCGTGACGTACCCCGGCGCATCGGCTGAAACCATTGCCTCCACCGTGCTGGCCCCTCTGGAAGTGAACATCAACGGCGTGGAAAACATGCTGTACATGACTTCCATGGCGGCCTCCGGTTCGGGCTCTGGCAGCATCAACGTGTACTTCGCGCTGGGTTCCAACTCGGATATGGCCCTTGTCAACGTCAACAACAAGGTCAACCTGGCGCAGACCATATTGCCAGAAGCGGTGCGCCGTCAGGGCGTCAGCGTGCTCAAGCGTTCACCGGCCATGTTGCTGGTGTTCTCGTATTTTTCGCCCGATGGCCGCTACGATCAGGTCTACATCAACAACTGGGCCCAGATCAACGTGGTGGACGCGCTCAAGCGCGTTGCAGGCGTTGGCGACGTCGTCATTTTCGGCAGCATGGACTATGCCATGCGCATCTGGCTGCAGCCGGACAAGCTGGCCAAGTATGGCGTGTCGGTCAATGAAGTGTCTGCGGCCATTCAGGAGCAGAACTCACAGTACGCCCCAGGGCGTCTTGGCGAAATGCCCTCGCCCGATACCACGGAGCTTACCTGGCAGATCGATGCCCAGGGCCGTCTGGTCACGCCGGAAGAATTCGGCGAGATCATCGTGCGCCGTGGCCCGGACAGCGCCATGCTGCGCCTCAAGGACGTGGCCCGCGTAGAGCTGGGCGGCAAGGACTACAGCGTTACCTCCCGCTATAACGGCATGGTGGCGCGCATGGGGGCGGTCTATCTGCTGCCCGGCGCCAACGCCATCGCCACAGGCGACCGCGTGCTGGACAAGCTGGCCGAAATCGGCAAGACCATGCCCGACGGCCTTGACTACACCATCCTTGTGAACACCAACGACTTCGTGCTCGAATCCATCCACGAAGTGCTCTCCACCCTGGTGGAGGCCATGATTCTGGTGTTCATCGTTGTGTATGTCTTTCTGCAGAGCTGGCGCGCCACCATCATTCCCTGCGTGGCCGTTCCCGTGTCCATTATCGGCACGTTCGCGGGCCTTTATGCTTTCGGCTATACCATCAATACGCTGACGCTCTTCGCCATGGTGCTTTCCATCGGCATCGTGGTGGACGACGCCATCGTGGTGCTGGAAAACGTGGAACGCATCATGACCTCGGAGCATCTGCCGCCCAAGGAGGCCACGGCCAAGGCCATGAACGAGGTCACGGCCCCCATTGTGGCCATTGTGCTCGTGCTCTGCGCCGTGTTTATTCCCGTGTCCTTCATGGGTGGTCTTGCGGGGCAGATGTACAAGCAGTTCGCCATCACCATCTCGGTATCGGTGGTGCTGTCGGGCGTGGTGGCGCTGACGCTCACCCCGGCCCTCTGCGCCTTGCTGCTCAAGCCGCACAGCCACGATTACAAACCCGCCAGGGGCTTTGTATGGTTCAACAAGTTCTTTGACGGCGTGACCAACGGCTATGTGCACATAGTCGACTTCCTCAAGGCCTCGAGCATGCGCGCGCTGCCCTTGTTCGCGCTCATGATTCTTCTGTGCGTGTGGTTGCTCAGGGTTGTTCCCGGCGGCCTCGTGCCCAACGAAGACCAGGGCTATATCCTTGGCATGGCCATTCTGGACGACGGCGCTTCGCAGCACCGCACCACGGCGGTCAACAAGGTTCTCACCGACTTCATGCTGAAAAATCCTGCCGTGCAGAGCCTGGGCACCCTGTCGGGCCTGGACATCACGTCCATCTCCGTCAAGAGCAACTACGGCACCTTCTTTGCCCTGCTCAAACCGTGGGGCGAGCGTAAAAAAGCCGACATGTCTTCCGACGCCGTGCTGAAAACCGTCGGTGCGGTCACCGTCATGCAGCCCGAAGCATTTATCATGGGCTTTGCGCCCCCGCCCATCAGCGGCATGAGCACCACGGGCGGCTTTGAAGGTTACATACAGATGCGCGGCACAGGCACCCTGCTTGACCTGGAAAACCAGACCAACCAGCTGGTGCAGGAAGTCATGGCTGTTGGCCCCGACGGCAAACGCAAGTATCCGGCCATCGGCATGCTGCGCAACCTGTTCTCCACCGGATCGCCCCAGTTGTACGCCAACCTGGATCGCGAACGCTGCAAGGACATGGGCATCAACATCGCCGACGTATTCACGGCCATGGGCGGCACCTTTGGTGGCGCGTATGTGAACGACTTCAACTATATGGGCCGTACCTTCCAGGTGCGCCTGCAGTCCGAGGCGGACTACCGCCTGCTGCCCGAAGATTTGAGCAACGTGTATGTGCCCAACAGCAAGGGCGAGATGATCCCCCTGACTGCGGTCATGACCCTTGAACGGCGCACCGCCCCCCAGGTGGTGGAACGCTATAACGTCTTCCCGGCGGCCCACGTCATGGGCTCGCCAGCTCCGGGCTTTTCTTCGGGGCAGGCCCTCAGCCAGATGGAAGCAGCGGCCAAGGCCATATTGCCCACCGAATACAGCCT
The DNA here is from genome assembly GCF_034006445.1 of Desulfovibrio sp. Taxonomy (NCBI): domain Bacteria; kingdom Pseudomonadati; phylum Thermodesulfobacteriota; class Desulfovibrionia; order Desulfovibrionales; family Desulfovibrionaceae; genus Desulfovibrio; species Desulfovibrio sp. The sequence goes on from NZ_JAVESS010000005.1 coordinate 70,313, forward strand.
CGGCTGGGTGGGTTCGGCGCTTCAGGAAAAAATGGCCAGCACAGACACCACAACCATCTTCATTCTGGCCCTGGTCATGGTCTTTTTGATCCTGGCCGCACAGTATGAATCGTGGTCGTTGCCCCTTTCGGTGCTCACGGCCGTGCCCTTTGGCGTGTTCGGCGCACTGCTGGCCACCTGGGGACGCGGCCTTTCCAACGACGTGTACTTCCAGGTAGCCCTGGTCACTCTGGTGGGTCTGGCAGCCAAAAACGCCATCCTGATCGTGGAATTCGCGGTTGAGGCATGGCGTGGCGGCCGCAGCCTTGATTCGGCGGCATCCTTTGCCTCCCGTCTGCGGTTCAGGCCCATTGTCATGACCTCGCTGGCCTTTATTCTGGGCTGCGTGCCCCTGGCCATCAGCACCGGCGCTGGCGCCAACAGCCGTCACGCCCTGGGCACGGCGGTCATCGGCGGCATGCTGGCGGCCACGTGCCTCGCCACGCTCTTTGTGCCGTACTTCTTCAAGATAATTATGCAGCTCTCCCTGAAACTCCAGGGCAAGAAGGATCCGAACGCCGGTAAGGACGGTTCCGGCAACGAACAGGAGGATCTATGAGTTCCATCAGTACTGCCGGACGCATGAACCCGGCCGGGGCCATTGTCGCCCTGCTGGCCGTGCTCGCGCTTTCGGCCTGCTCATTTGCGCCGCGCTATGAGCGCCCCGAAATGAACATGCCGAGCCAGTGGCAAAAAGTTGATGCCGGGGCAGCGCCCCTGAATACCGACTGGTGGACACGTTTCAATGACCCCGTGCTTACCTCCATGGTGGACGAGGCTCTGAAAAATAACCAGGACCTGGCCGAATCTCTCGCAAAGATTGATTCCGCCGCGTCACAGGTTGGCATAGCCACCGCCGATCTGCTGCCCGCTGTGAGCGGTTCGGCCGGATCCGTGGCCGCAGGCGCTTCTGAAAAGACGCCCAATACCACGCCGTTCAACAGGAGCGGTCTTAACCGCACCACGGCCACCAATCAGGCTGCGCTCAACGCCTCCTGGGAGCTGGACCTCTGGGGCAAATACCGCAACAACTACACCATGCTCAGTGACGTGCTCATGAGCACGGTCATCGGTCACGAGGCCCTGCGCCTTTCGGTGGCAGGGCAGACCGCCCAGGGCTATTTTGCCCTGCTGGCGCTGGACATGCAGCTTGATACGGCCCGCCGTACCCTCAAGACCCGCGAGGATGCGTTCAGCATCTACACGAGCCGCTACAAGCAGGGCGACATCACCGAGCTTGACTGGCAGCGTGCCAGGGCCGAGGTGGAAACCGCCCGCGCCCAGGTGCACACCAGCACCGTGGCTGTAGACAAGGCCGAAGCCGGTCTGGCCGTTCTGCTGGGCCGCTCGCCCCGCGACATTATGGAACGCGGCATGCCGCGCGGTCAGGCCATTGGCATGCTGCCTTCACCGCCCGTGGTGCCCGAAGGGCTGCCGTCCGACCTGCTGCAACGCAGGCCTGACGTGCGCGCCTCCGAGTTCACCATGATGGCTTACAATGCCAATATCGGCGTGGCCCGCGCCCAGTTCTTCCCCTCCATCTCGCTGACGGGCATGCTGGGCACGGTCAGTTCGGCCGTGGGCAGCCTGTTCACCGGCCCCGCCGGAGCGTGGAGCTATGGCGTCACCGGTTCGATGCCCCTGCTGGACTTTGGCCGCACATGGTACAATGTCAAGGATGCCGAGGCGCGTAAAAATGCCTCCATCGCAGTCTACCGCAAGACCGTGCAGACGGCGTTCCAGGACATGCGCACAGCCCTGACGACCCAGCGCGAAGCTGACTCCATTGTGCGCAGCATGCAGATTCAGGTGGAAAGCCTGCGGCGCGCCACCACCATCGCGCGTCTGCAATACGATAACGGCTACACAGACTATCTGACCGTGCTGGATGCCGAACGGCAGCTTTTCGCCGCCGAACTGCAACTGGCCGCGGCTCTGCGTGACCGCCTTAACAGCGTGGTCAGCGTGTGCATGGCCCTTGGCGGCGGCTGGAACGACCCCGGCGCAAGCCCCAGCTTCCCCGTGGTCAGCACCGAAAAACTGCTTGATCAGGAAACCAGCACAGGCGCGCTGGGCAAGGCTCCGGTTTCCGGCAAGGCCGCACCCCAACCTGTCAAGGCCCAGCCTGCAACACAGGATCAGTCCAAGGGCGGCGTAAGCCTTTAGAGCATTTTCGCATTGAGAATATCTATTCTCAATGCTTCCAAGACGCCCGCTCCGGCGTTTAACCGCGCAGATAAACTGCGCTTACGCCTCCGCGGCGGGCGTCTGCTCTCGCATCCGCCACAGCAATTTCAAAGAGAAATTGCTCTAAAACGCTCTAACCGCGCTTGCTTCAAGAACATCAGGCCCTCTGACTGTCGTCAGGGGGCCTTTTTTATGTGGGCAGGATCAGGGCAGTGGTATGGCGCAATGGCATAGTGCAGTGGCATAGTGCAATTTTTTTGTGGGGGAGGGACCCTTTTTATACCAGATTACCATTGAAATGTTTTACACTTCAAAGGTGCCATTCTGCCAAAAATGCGATTTGCGCCAAGCATCAGCAGGCTGATCGCTCTATTAACCAATTGCTGTCTTTATCCGTAGCTTCCTTCGTCGCAACGGCTAAAGCTCGGCAGAATCCACGCCACGTTGTGGCGCGCCGCACTCTCGTGCGGCGTTAGAGCATTTATCCTTTAAAAAAGGGTAAATGCTCTAAAAAAGGGTCTCCTCCCCCACGCCCCCCCTAAAACCTTTACCGTGTCGTGTTATGAAAGAAGTTTCAGGGGGCAATGGCTCCAAGCTCCAGCGCGTGCGAAAATTTGGGATCCGAAATATGGATGCGACACGGCGGCCATACATTTGCCCTTTTGTGCAGGGACGGCGGTTCCTGGCAAGAACTTTACAACCTTGAGTGACTATCGTAAGAGCAATTATGGACAAGACAGTGTACTCCGCTCTTCTTCTCTTTTTCGTGCTGGTGGCGGCCCCGGTGCCGTCCTCTCGCGCTGCCGACGCCACAGTGCAGGCGCAAAACGCCCAGGCGGCGGACAAGCTGAAAAAGGAAAAGCCAGCCGCAGGGAAAATGCAGAAAGCTCCCGCGGCCTCTTCCGCCAGGCAGTTGCCTGTGAAAAAACAGAAAAATTCTCTGCATGCCCGGGATTGGACCTTCAGTGAGGGCAGCAGCCGAGACGCATGGCAGATCCAGGGCATGCCCACCAACAACCTGCAGGGACGCGCCGTTGGCAGCCCTGTGCCGAAAGATATTACCCCCGGCCAGGTGGTGAACACCTCCAAGGGCATCGACAGCGCCCTGAGTCAGGCGGAAAAGAGCAAAAAAAAGGGCGCTCTTGCCCTGAGCGTGGACGACGAGAGTTCACCCTGGCGAGAATCGGCCACAAGTGACAAGACGCCCGACGAGAACCTGAGTATGGAAAGCCGCCACGTGGTGCGCGCCTACGCCGACACCGAAGTGAGCGAGGACATGAACATCGGCCTGGGGCCGGAGCTCATACTCAGAAACGAGCATCGGGAACGTCCCTCCAACAACAAGCAGCCCGATTCCGTATTGGGCATGGGCATGCAGTTCAAGCTGGATTTTTAGCCCGCCCTTGAAGCTGACGCATCAGAACAGGCTGCGCTTGCCCTCTGGCTCCCCCTGTGCTCCTCCTGGGCTCCCCCTGGGCTTCCTTTGTCTCCCGCCGTGTGTCTGCCGTGTGCCATCTCTCGCGTGCGCCCCGTCGTGTGTCTGCCGTGAGCCATCATCCCCTGTATTCCCCCCCGTGATCCCTCCTGATACCCCGTGATACCCCGTGATACCCCGTGATCCCCTGGCCTTGGCACTCCCGTGATCCCCGGCCCTGGCCTCGCGTGATCCCTGGCGTGCTCCAAGGCAAAAAATGCTTCAGCCCTGCGTCGGTATTCTGGCGCAATCCCGTCCAAACCCCAGCCACAGCTGGCCCCGCATGCTGCCCTCTGCGCCAGCCGCCCCGGCAACCCGCTGCAATGTCATGTCTTTGATGCCTTGGCATTGTCCTTGCTTTTCCCCGGTGTGGCGGCAGAGCCGACGTCGTGTGCAGTTACGGAATAAACCGGTTTTGATGACTGCACGAGCGGGCCTGGGCATTGAAGTCGCAAGTGCGGCTTCCTTACGGCCTAGAGCAATTTCACTCTGAAATTGCTCTGCTGACGCGAAGGCGGCAGCCGCCACGAAGGGCGTGGATTCTGGCGAGCTTTAGCCGTTGCGACGAAGGAAGCTACGGATTTAGACAGCAATTGGTTAATAGAGCGAGCAGCCTGCTGATGGCTGGCGCAAACCACGTTGTTCGCCAGAATGATGCTTTGGAACAAGGAGTGTTTCAAAAACGAAATGCTCTAAAATAACTGGCCGACATTTCTGACCGTAAGCCGGTGGTCGGTGCAGACAACATAGCTGTTTACTGAAGCTGTTAAGCGACGATGCGGGCGTGTCGCAACTTTGAGAATGCAGGTTCTCAAAGGCGGACGCCCCGGGAGGAATAGTATATGGCGCTTTCAAATTTTCTTATCCGTCCGCCCACCGAGGCGCAGCATGGCCAGCAGGCCGGACAGCGTCGTTCTGCGTCCGCTGCCGCCACGGGTGGGCCAAGTTTTGCCGCTGTCATGCAGGGGCAGGCACGTCAGGCAGAAGACAGCGCACAGTCGCAGCAGGCTGTGCAAAGCCAGAGCGTACAAGCCACTGCCGGTGCTGGCATGCCCGTTAACCTTGCAGGCGGCCCAATAGGCGGCCAAATGGGCGGCCAGGCGGCGGGACGAAACGGTATGGTGCTGGCCGGGCGCACCCCCAGCGACCTCATGCGCTCCCAGGTTTTCAACAAGGCCCAGACGGATATGCGCCAGACGCAGGCAATTGAGGGTCTTATGCAAAGTGTGGGCGGCGGCGGTTCCACCCTGGATCTGGCCCGCAGCATGGGCACGGCCCGCCACCTGCGCTCCATGACAAGCGCTCTGGGCGACAAGATGAGCGGTTTTACCGTCTCGGACTTTGTGCATTCCCGTCCGCAGGGGCAGGGCAAGGCGCGTCAGGCGCGCCATAAAACCAGTGCAGAAGACCTTGAAATGGGCAAGCTTTCCGCCCAGTTCGAGTCTGGCCGCGACGGTATTGCCGCCGTGGGCTATGACCGCAACGGCGGAACCTCCTACGGCAAGTATCAGGTGTCATCACGCGCGGGCAGTCTCGGTGATTTTCTGGATTTTCTGGACAGCGAAGCGCCGGAGCTTTCCAAAAGGCTGCGTTCGGCCGGGCCCGGCAATACGGGCAGCCGCAAGGGAGCCATGCCCGATGTCTGGCGCGCCATTGCCAATGAGCAGCCGGAGCGTTTTGAGGAGCTTCAGGAGGCCTTTGTGCGCGAAAGCCACTACAAGCCCGCTGTGGAGGCCATAGCCCAGCGCACCTCGCTTGATGCGGACAAGCTCTCCACCGCCATGCGCGAAGTGATCTGGAGCACGGCGGTGCAGCATGGGCCCACGGGAGCGGCCCGCATTTTCGCCAGGGCGGACGACATGAGCGGCAGCCCCAATGATCCCGGCTATGAGCGCAAGCTCATCAGCAACGTATACAAGGTACGCGCCGGTCAGTTCGGCTCTTCAACCAGCGAAGTGCAGGCCGCCGTGCAGAACCGTTTTCGTCAGGAGCGCACCCTGGCGCTCAATCTTCTGGATGACGGACACAACTCCAATCTGGCCTGATCGCCCCCCTGTACTGTATGACTACCGCCACACCACACGCTTCAGACATGCCGTTCCCCCCCGTTTCGCCCCGTGGCGACACGGGGGAGGGCATGGGCGTTATCATCATTAATCTGACACGCTTTGGCGATCTGTTGCAAAGTCAGGCCCTTGTCAACGATCTGCACAAGGCTGGCCTGCGCGTGGGCCTGGTCTGCCTTGAAAACTTTGTTTCGGCTGTGCCGCTTCTGCGCCACGTGGATGCGGCCTGGCCCCTGCCCGGGGCCAGTCTGCTGGCTGACGTCAGCGGCAACTGGCGAAACGCGGCCTTGAACATGCTGGCCTTTGTGCGCCGCATTCATCAGGAGATGCCCGGCGCGCGCGTCGTCAACCTCACAGCCACGCTGCCCGCCCGCCTGCTGGCCCGTATGCTGGCCTCGCAGCCTGACGGCATAGCGGGCTTTGGTATGGATCCGGAGGGCTTCGGCTTCAGCGGCGGCATCTGGACGTCCTTTCTGGCCGGCACAGTACTGCGCCGCCTCAATACGCCTTTCAATCTTGTGGATACCTTCCGCATGGTCGGAGCGCACTCCCTGTCCGCACAGGAAAAGGAGCGCATGCATGCAGTTGGCACCCACGGGGATTCTGACGGCACGCAGGAAAATCTGCGCGGCCCGCAGGAGAATCTGGACGGCACGTGCGAAGATTTGAGCGGCGTGCGGGAGAATTTGAGAGGCCCGCACGATACGGCAGGTTCCGGGCTGCATCCGCCCTCTGAAGAAAATATGCGCTTTGCCCGCGCCCTGCTTGACGAAGAGGCTGCCAGTCTGGGGATTTCCGGCCGGTGCAAAGGCTTTGTCGCCATGCAGCTTGGGGCCAGCGAGGCGCGGCGGCAGTGGCCTGCGGCGTATTTCGCCGCTGTTGGCGACCGCATATGGCGCGAGACAGGCCTTTGCCCGGTACTGCTAGGCAGTCCGGCAGAAGCGCCGCTGGCTGCTGCCTATGCGCAGGCGGCGCAAGAGCCGCATTTAAGCGCGGTGGGGCGCACCAATATTCCGCAACTGGCGGGGCTGCTCTGTCAGTGCCGCGTATTGATCACCAATGATACCGGAACCATGCACCTTGCGGCAGGCTTGGGCATCCCCTGCCTGGCGATTTTTCTGGCCACAGCGCAACCCTGGGACACAGGCCCCTACCTGCCCGGCTGCTGTTGCCTTGAACCGGCCATGCCCTGCCACCCCTGCCCCTATGGCCGCGCCTGCCCCCATGCGAATGCCTGCCGCGAGCGTGTTGGAGCCAGGAGCGTCGGCGATCTTGTCCTGGGCTGGCTTGAGTCGGGAAGCTGGATCTCTGCGGCGCACAAGGCCAGCAGCATCTTTGGCGAAGCTCGCGTATGGCTGACGGAAAAAGACAGTCAGGGTTTTGCCAGCTTGCGTTGCCTTTCAGGCCATGAGGGTGAAGATCGCAGCCTGTGGCTGAACAGCCAGCGTGTTTTCTGGCGTCAGATCCTTGACTCCCTGGCTGAAAACACGGCGGAACCCGGCGCGCCCCCTGTGGAAGAAGCGGGCAGCGCGCCTGCGGGGGCACTGGCCCATGCCCCGGTGCGCCCCATGACGGAACAGCACGCAACCATCCCGTTCAGCCCGGCCTTTGCCTCGAGCGTGCGGGACTGTCTGACGCAGACAATACAATTATTATGCTTACTTGAAGAACAGGGCGGCCTGGTGGGCAAAAGCGCCATGGCAGGGCAACTGTTTTTGCGCAACTGTGAACGGTTGCAAAACCTGCTGGATGCAAGCGTGTCTTTGTCCGCCCTGGGAGGCTTCTGGCGCGAAATGCGGCAGCAGCGCGGCGGTGACATGAGGGATCTTGTCCATCTGATCCGGCAGTTGAAAAACTGTGTAACAGATTTGAATGAAATAATATAATTTAAGTGGCATACGGATTGCATTTAATTTGCAACTGCCTATGGACGGCAAATTATACCCTGCGGGGTGTGGGAGGAACAACCATGATTATTGTTGACGGCAATAAAAGCTCCAAAAACATATCTACTTTTGAAAACCTTGAGCAGGTGCTGACCGACATCATGCAGGACGACTGCCTGGAAGGTCGCGTCATTACCGATGTGCTTGTAAATCAGGAAGCCTTTTCGGAGATCTATCCGCATCAGGCTGAAGATATCACCTGCGATTCCATTTCTTCCGTAGAGGTGCGTTCCGTGCCCAGCAGCGAACTGGCTGTGGATATAGCGGGTGAAATGGAGAAGGTCAGCAAGATGATGGGCCACGGGGCGCGTCATGTTTCGCGCCTGTTCCGCGAAGCGTCGGATACGGACGCCCTGGAACTTTTTCAGGATTTGCTGGACGTCACCCGTGATTTCATGAATATGCTCGGCGATCTGCGTCAGCGTTATACCGACGAAGACACTTTGGGCTTTGCCGAAAAGACGGAAAAACTTTCCAGCCTGCTTTCTGAAATGGGCGAAGCCCTTGAAAATGAAGACTGGATCCTGCTGGCCGACCTGCTGGAATATGAATTCTTGCCCGTCTGCAACGAATGGGGCCAGGTCAGCGAACATCTGCGTGATCAGATAGTCAGGCGAGTTGCCCAGTAGGGCGGTAAGGAGCGTTTATGGCTCAAGGAATTTGCTTGCTGGATCAGGCCCTTGACCTGGCCATGCAGGAGATGACCGCACTTGAGGACGGGGCCTATGACAAGGCCGTAGCCCTGGCCGAAAAACGCAACGAGATCACCAGCATGGCCTGGCATATGCTGGATGGAGACAACGTTGAAGAGTGCCGGGGACACCTCCTTGAACTCAATCGTGTGCAGGAACATCTGACCAGCCTTGCCATTCGGGCACGGGATACCCTGCGCCAGGAACTGCAGCGCTCACGCCTTGAGCGGCAGCGCATGCACGGCTACCAGCAGGCCATAGGGCAGGCCCTGCAATAGAGCACACATATGCGCGGCGCATATGAACAGGGCACGCATCGGCAAAGTCGATGCGTGCCCTGTTCATATGGCGTGGCGCGAGGCCTTTTGCTCAGATGGCGGCCAGCCCTTCGGCCACAAGCAAAAACTGTTCGGCCGGCAGCTGAAAAAGCTTCCAGTTCCTCCGCAGGGTTTCCTCCGGCCAGTTCCACCAGGCCAGGCGTTCCAGCCTCTCGGCCACGCCAGGGTCAGCAAACCGTGGCCGCAGCACTGCGCCGGGATTGCCCACCACAATATGCCAGGCGGGAACATCCTTGGTCACGATGCTGCCCGCGCCGACAATGGCCCCGTTGCCCACGCTTACCCCCGGCAGCAGCACTGCCCCGTGCCCTATCCACACGTCATGGCCGATGCGCACGGTGTACTGCCTGCGCCAGGCAAAAATATCTTCATCAACGTCCGTCTCGTTGGCAGCGGCAAGGCCGTATCTGCCGGGGCGGTAGGTAAAGTGGTGCAGGGTGGGCCGCCACCAGGGATGATTGCTTGGGTTAATGCGCACGTGCGAGGCGATGGACACGAATTTGCCCACATTGGCGTACATGAGGTCGGCGTCGTTGCACACATAGGAATAGTCGCCCATGGTCACGCCGTGCATCAGGCAACGCGGCCCCACGTCCGTCCAGCGGCCCAGGGTCGTCTCGGTAAGGATGGCGCCCTGCGCCACGCGCGGCGTGGCGCAGGATGCCGTCATGGCCACAGAAGAAGAAAAAGCGTCATTCATGCTCATTGCTCTATGCCCGTGCTGCTCAGGGGAAAGGATTCCAGAACCCTGAACCGTCCGGTACAGGGTTTTCCCGGTTCATGATTCTCGTCCACAGGCTGGCGGCACAGGCTCAGGCTCGCCACGTTCTGTGGCTGAGCTATGGAGTCGGCAAGGTAGGCGGCCACCACTTTGCCAAGGGCGGGCGAGGCTGTTGACGGCCCGGTGAGGCTGATATGAAAGTCATATTCTTCAAATACATACGGGTAGCCCCAGGTGCGCAGAAAGGCCAGTTGTCGGTTGGTCAGCCCTTTGGCCCGACGCAGTGTTTCTGCTTCGGGCGCTGGCCTGCGCAGTGGCGCGAACACGCGTGTGGCTTCACCGGCCATATGGCGCAAGGCTGCCATTGCTCTGCGGCCTGACACATTCGCCGAGCCTGGCGCATCCGCCTCACCTGACGTACCCGCCTTGTCCGAAGCGTCAGGCGCACTCGTCACCCCTGGCGCATCCGGCACATTCGTCGCATTCGGCACCCCTGGCACATCCGGCATAAGCGCCAGAAAACCCCGGTGCTCCACCACGCGCAATGGGGTGAGCACCGCCGCCATGCGTTGGCAGAAAAGACGCAGGGTGTCGGCCAGTGCGTCCTCGCTGCTGTGCAGCGGAAAAAAAGGAGCAACGACCGTGGCGTGCAGGCCATAGCGCGTGGGTTCCGCCACAAGGGACTCCCACGAAAGGTCGTGTGGCAGGTCGTGCGGCAGATCTCGCGGCAGGGGCAGGCAGGGGGTGGGCACGCTCTGCCCGGTGCGTGCGTCGTAGCCCAGCAGGGCGGAACCGGCGGCGTAGAGGGGGCTGTGCTGCTCAGGGACGTAATAAACGGCGTAACGGTATTGCATATTATACAAAGCGCTTGCGGATGAATTGGGAAATCATGTCAAAAAGTATCACTACCGCAATAATGACAAGCATGACGGCCGACGTCTGGGGAAAGTAGAAACCGCGGATCATCTCCCACAGCACCACGCCAATGCCGCCAGCCCCTACCATGCCCACTACCGTGGCCGAACGAATGTTGGATTCCAGCCGGTAGAGCGAGAAGGATATCCACAGGGGCAGCACCTGGGGGATGACGCCGTACAGGATTTCCTCAATGGCCAGCGCGCCGGTGGCGCGCATGCCCTCCACAGGCTGTGGGTCAATGGCTTCTACGGCTTCGGAAAAAAGTTTGGCAAGAATGCCCGTGGTGTGCACAAAAAGCGCCATCACGCCCGCAAAGGGGCCAAGGCCCACGGCAACCACAAAAAGCATGGCAAAGACCATCTCGTTAATGGCGCGGCAGGCGTCCATAATGCGCCGCACGGGCTGATAAACCCACCAGGGCACGAGATTGTCCGAACTGAGGATGCCAAAGGGCACGGCAAAGACCACGGCCAGGGCGGTGCCCCAAAGAGCCACCTGGATGGTGACCACCATCTCCTTGAGATAAAGCCGCCAGTCGGAAAAATCGGGGGGGAAAAACTCGCTCGCGAACGAACCCATGTTGCGGGCGTCGCTGAACAGGGCCGAGGGATTCATTTCTGCCCCTCCCCACGACCAGGCCAGCAGGGCAAGGCAAATGCCCCAGCCCAACAGTGAAAACCAGGATCGGTTAACCGACAGGTGTTGTTCGGATGCCGTCATGAAATATCCTTTTAGAGCATTTAACATTTGAAATGCCCGCTTACGGCAGGCTAAGCCTGGCTCCCCGCATTTCGCAGCAAGGATTTTTCTGGAAATCCCTGCCGCACAGTTAACTCATTTCATTCGTAAACTGCTCAGTCTGCAGGCGCTGCGCCCGGCCGCAACATGAGGGTGCCCGCTGCGGCCGGGGCGCGTTGCCGTGGGGTGCTGCCGCGCTGCGCTTTCATGCAGCGGTAGAGCATGTATACTTTTTCAAAGTTACAATGCTCTGGCGCAGACCAGCGCTATGAACCTTTTTTTAGGGCTTCGGCGCGGGCGTTCAGCTTGGCAAGGGCTTCGTCCACTTCCGCCAGTTTGGCCTTCTTTTCATCGGCGCTCAGTTTGGTGTCGCCTTCAATTTTGACGCGCGTCTTGAACATCTCCACCTGGCGGATGGGGATGGAGTGGTCATTGGTGGCTGCCTTGAACGGGCCCCAGTCCAGGCCGGCCAGGATTTTCAGGTCTTCGTCCTTGTGGGGGCCGGTGACGCCAAAGTTGAAGATGAACTTGGAGATTTTTTCCTTGGTTTCCTCGGGCAGGTCTTTACGCCACACCAGCGGATCGCCGGGGATCAGGGGCGAAGTCCAGATCACCTTGATAAGGTCGGCCTTGTCCGGGTGGGTAGTGCGCAGGCGCGCAAGACATTCGCTGTTGCTGGTGGCCAGGTCTACCTGCTTGTTGGCCACGGCCAGGGCGTTGGTTTCGTGGTTGGCGTTGAGCGTGCGCTTGAAGGCGTCCTTGGGGTCAACGCCGTTTTTGGCAAAGACGTAGTAGCCCGGAATCACAAAGCCCGAGGTGGAGTTGGGGTCGCCATTGCTGAAGGTGATGTTCTTGGCGTTCTTGAGGATATCGTCCACAGAATTGTAAGGGGAATCCCTGTTTACGATAAGGTGCGAGTAGTAGCCGCCGAGGCCCGCCAGATCCATAGTCTGGGCGAAGATCTGGCCGTCGGCCCTGTCAACGGCCTCAATGGCCGCCTTGTTGCCATACCAGGCCATCTGCACCTTGCCGTACTGCATGCCGGTAACAATGCCCGCGTAGTCCGGGGCAAAAAAAGCCCGGATTTTAAGCCCGGTTTCCTCTTCCATACGTTTCAGGAAGGGATCCCAGAGCGAGCGCAGATTCTGGGAAGATTCGGTGCTGATGATGCCGAAGTTCAGCACTTCCGGCTCAGCGGCCCTGGCCGACAACGCGGGCAGGCCTGCAGCGGCCAAAGCCAGGGCAAGGGTAAGCAGTCGCAACAGTTTCATTCCATAATCTCCTTGATTACACGTTGGTTATGCCGCATCGCAGGCCTGATGCAGGGAGGGGCGCGGCGCAAGGGCCGGTTCCTCATCCCCGCCGGTGGCGTGGGCGAACAGTTCTTCACTGGACGCGCCGTAAATTTCTTGTAAAAAGCCGGGGGTCAGCCTGTCCGAAGGCCCGTCGTACACGATGCAGCCGTTCTTGAGAGCCACGGTGCGCGGGCAGTACCGTATGGCAAAATCCACCTGGTGCAGGGTCACCACCACGGTGATGCCGTCCTCACGGTTGATTTCGGTCAGCAGTTCCATAACCTTGCGGGATGATTCCGGGTCAAGAGAGGCTATGGGCTCGTCGGCCAGCAGAACCCTGGCCTTTTGCACCATGGCGCGGGCAATGGCCGCGCGCTGCTGCTGCCCGCCCGAAAGGGTGGACGCGCGCTGAAAGGCCTTTTCCACAATGCCTACGCGGTTCAGGGCCTTGAGGGCATCCGAGCGCACCTGACGCGGGAACAGGCCCAACAGGGAGCGCCACAGGGGTATCCTGCCCAGCGCGCCCAGCATGACGTTGGTGTGTACCGGCAGTCGATCTACCAGGTTAAACTTTTGAAATATCATGCCAATGTTCGTGCGCAGATGGCGCACATGGTGGGCCAGACGTCCCTCGTGCTGCATGACGCTGCCGAGCACATGCACGCTGCCGCCGTTTTTGTCCGCCTCGGTGAGGCCCGCGACATGGCGCAGAAGGGTGGACTTGCCGGAGCCGGAAGCGCCGATTAGGGCCACCATCTCCCCTTTGCCAACCGACAGGGAAACATTGTCCAGAGCGCGGCTTCTGCCAAACGTTCTGGTGAGGTTTTCTATACTGATCATGGGAGGCTCCTTACGTTGCATAATGACGGGCATTGTCGATAATCTCCGTAAAAGCCCGGCAGGCCGTTTCAAGATCGCCGGAATTGTCTATCCGCACATGGTGGGGCATACGCGGCAGAGACTGGGCGGCCCGCGTAAGGCGTTCTTCAAGCTCCGCCCCCTGTTCGCGGCCGCGCAGCTCAAGCCTGCTGCGCAAAACTTCGCGCTGCGCGGCTATTTCCACCACAAGCATGGGGCTTATGCGGCGGGCGGCTTCCTGGGCGTATTCCCGCGATCCGTTGACCACGGCCACATGCCCCTGTTCCAGCAGGGCCAGCACCTGCCGGTGCACACCGTAGCGCAGACCGTGGCTTTGCCAGGCCAGAATAAAGTCGCCGCGTTGCGCGCAGAGAGAAAATTCCTCTTCGCTCAGCGCTATGTGGTCCTCCCCGCCCGCTTCCACGGGGCGGGTGATGTGGCGGCGCACAAAATGCACGTCGTCCTGCCCTTCGCCGCGTGTCAGGCAGCGCCGTGCAAAGGTCAGCAGGCTGTCCTTGCCGACGCCGGAAGGCCCCACCACATAGACCAGCAGGCCGGGATACTGTGCCATCAGAATACCTTTTTGCCTCGTACGTAGACTTCGCGCGCTACCGGCAGATCATCGTGCAGGGCCACGCGCACAAGGTCGGCCCTGAGGCCGGGGCGCAGTTCGCCCCTGTCTGTCAGGGCCACGGCCTGAGCCGGACGGCGCGTGACCATGCTCACGGCGTCGGGCAGGGAAAGCCCGGCCTCGCGGTGCAGGACAAAAGCGCCGTGCAGCAGACTCATGGGTACATAGTCGGAAGAAAGACCGCTCAGCAGCCCTTCGCGGGCCACGCCCAGAGCGCTGATATTGCCGGAATGGGATTTGCCGCGCACCACGTTGGGCGAACCCATAAGCACGGTCATGCCGTTGTCGCGCGCGTGCCGCGCGGCTTCCATTGTGGTGGGAAATTCGCTGATAACAATGCCGTGCCCCAGCGCCAGGTTCACGTCGTCCACCGTGGTGTCGTCATGGCTGGCCATGGGCACGCCGTGCGCCGTACAGAATTCTGTGACCATGCCGGTGTGCAGGGGGGTATAAACCCGCTGGCGCTCCTGCAGTTCGGCCACATTGCTGGCGAACTCCTCTTCCGTCCAGGAGCGCGTGGTGCTGTAATAGGTGCGGTAGGCATCGGTATTGCGCCACTGCCGCTGACCGGGCGTATGGTCCATCAGCGAGATGAGCCCCAGCCCCGGCGTGGCGGACAGCGGCTCAAACATGCTCCACATGTTGGGGTCGTTAAGCTCGCAGCGCAGGTGCAGACGGTGCTCGGCCCGCACGTCCGTTTTGTCGGGGTCGCCCGCCGTGCAGGCCACAAAGGCGTCCACAGCCATGCGCAGCATGGGGTAACGGCCCTTGTCCTGTGTTTCGCCTATGCACACCGAATCGTACACCGTGGTGACTCCTGCCGCCGCCATCTGCGCGTCATGGGCCAGAAAGGCCGCACGGGCCGACGGCCAGATGACCTTTGGCCGGGGCATGAGGTGTTTTTCAAGATTGTCCGTATGCAGTTCCACCAGACCGGGCAAAAGGTAGTCGCCCTCCCAGTCTTCCACGGCAATGTCGCCGTTTACGGGCGGCGCGCCAGCGTCCATGGCGTGGATGCGTCCGTCGCGTACACAGAGGTGCCCTTCAACAACGGCGTCGGCCGTGACCATGCGGGCATTGGCGATGCAATATTCACGAGGCATGATTATTTCCTGGTTGCAGATGAAAAACGGTGTTGGCTACGGCCTCGCGCACTTCGTCGTCATGAAAGATGCCGATGACGGCGCTGCCGCGCGCTCTGGCCTCGGCGATCAGGGTGACGACGGTGTGCTTGTTGGCCGCATCCAGAGAGGCGGTGGGTTCGTCCAGCAGCAGCACAGGGCTGTGCCGGATAAAGCCGCGCGCGATGTTGACGCGCTGCTGCTCGCCGCCTGAAAACGTGGCCGGGGCAAGGTTCCAGAGGCGTTGCGGAATATTCAGGCGATCCAGCAGGGCGGCGGCTTTTTCCAGCGCTGTGCTGCGGTCCTCACCATGGGCAGTGCACTGACCGGCCACAATATCCAGGGTGCTCACACGGGGGATGACCCGCAGAAACTGGCTCACATAGCCCATGGTTTCGCGGCGCACTTCCAGCACGGCGCGGGGCGTGGCCGTGGCCATATCCACAATTCCCTTGTGGTGGCGCACAAGAATGCTGCCCTCGCAGGGCTTGTAATTGGCGTACAGGCAGCGCAGCAGGGTTGACTTGCCCGCTCCTGACGGCCCGTGCAGCACAAGGCAACGGCCGGAGTGCGCCTCAAGATTCAGGTTGCTGAAGGCCTCTATGCGCACCCCGCCCTGGGCGTGCAGGGTGAAGGTTTTTGCCAGGTTGCGCACGGTGAGCATGACCTGGCCCTCTGCGGAGTCCGGTCTGATGGCCACAATGGGCGCGGCGGGCGCGGCGGGCGCGGCGGGTGCGATGGATGATGTCTGATGCATGGCTGGCTATCCTTGCAAAATGGAAGAAACAAGCAGTTGGGTGTAGGGATGGTGGGGGTCGTCGAGCACCTGGTCGGCAAGCCCTTCTTCCACCACGCCGCCGTTGCGCATGACCAGCAGCCTGTCGGCCAGCAGTCGCGCCACGGCAAGGTCGTGGGTCACCAGCACCACGGCCAGACCCAGGTCACGCACGAGATGGCGCAGCAGGTCCAGCAGCCTGGCCTGAACGGAAACGTCCAGGCCGCCTGTGGGTTCGTCCATAAAAACCAGCCGGGGCGATGACACCAGGTTGCGGGCTATCTGCAGGCGTTGCTGCATGCCGCCGGAATAGGCCGTGGGCCGGTCATCCAGCCGCTCTACAGGAATTTCCACCCGGTGCAGCCAGTCGTGGCCGGTCTGGCGTATGTCATCGTAGCGCCGCGCGCCGCAGGCCATCAGGCGCTCGCCTATGTTGCCGCCCGCGCTGACGCGCATGCGCAGGCCGTCACGCGGGTTCTGGTGTACAAAGCCCCATTCGGTGCGCAGCAGCCTGCGGCGCTCGCCTTCCGACATGGAGGCCATATCGCGGTCACGCCCCAGGGCGTCGCGGTATACGACAGCGCCGGAAGTCAGGGGCAGCCTGCCGGAAATAAGGCTCAACAGGGTGCTTTTGCCGGAACCGGACTCGCCCACAATGGCCACCACCTCGCCGGGCCAGAGATCAAAAGAGACGTCGGCGCAGCCTTTGCGCCCGCCGTAGTAGTGGGTGGCGTTGAGCACCCGCAGCAGCGGGGCCTGATCGTTGCATTGAAGGCAGCTCATGATTTTGCCCTTTCTGTCCTGCCGGGGGCCGCCACGGGCATGCCGTCGCCCTCATGGCCAGCGGCCCGGCGGGACGCGCAGTATTCGGTATCGGAACAGACAAAAAGCCGCGAACCGTCATCATCCACAATCACTTCGTCAAGGTAGCTTGTGGTGCTGCCGCACAGGGCGCAGGGGCGGTCCCACTGCTGCACGGTGAAGGGATGGTCTTCAAAATCCAGGCTTTTGACTTCGGTATAGGGCGGCACGGCGTAGACGCGCTTTTCGCGCCCGGCTCCGAAAAGTTGCAGGGCGGGACATCCGCGCATCTTGGGATTGTCGAATTTGGGGATGGGCGAGGGGCTCATGACATAGCGCCCGGCCACCAGCACGGGATAGTCGTAGCTGGAGGCTATTTCACCGTGCCGGGCAATGTCTTCATACAGCTTCACATACATGATGCCGTATTCCTCAAGGGCATGCAGGGCGCGGGTCTCTGTTTCGCTCGGTTCAAGCCAGCGCAGCGGTTCGGGGATGGGCACCTGATAGACCAGTATCTGGCCTTCATGCAGGGGCTGCTCCGGTATGCGGTGGCGGGTCTGGATGATGGTGGCCCGCGCTGTTTCCGTGGTGGTGGCAATGCCCGCAACCTTGCGGAAAAACGCCCGTATGGACACGGCGTTGGTGGTGTCGTCCGAACCCTGGTCAATAACCTTGAGCACGTCGTCCGGCCCCATGACGGAAGCCGAAACCTGTATGCCGCCCGTGCCCCAGCCATAGGGCATGGGCATTTCACGACTGCCGAAGGGCACCTGGTGGCCGGGCACGGCCACGGCCTTGAGCATGGCCCGTCGGAGCGAGCGTTTGGTCTGTTCGTCCAGATAGGCAAAATTGTACGCCAGAGCGCCAAAGTCCTTGCCCTGTTCCGCTTCATGCGCTTCATGCGCGCAAGGGATTGCGGCGCTCTGCGGGCGGGCGGCGTCGGCTTTTTCAACGCCCGGTGCGGCAGTGTGACGGGTTTGTGCGGTCATTGCCGTTCCCCTTCGCCAGCGCTGTTGGCGGCGGCATCAGTGTCTTCCATGGCCCGGCGCATGCCGCGCACCAGGGCCAGCTCGGCCTGAAAATCCACATAATGCGGTAGCTTTAGGTGCTGCACAAAACCCGAGGCTTCCACATTGTCGCTGTGACTGAGCACAAATTCCTCATCCTGGGCCGGGCCTTTGATGGGCTCGTCGTAGTCCGCCGACTGCAAGGCTCTGTCCACCAGGGCCATGCTCAGGGCCTTGCGCTCGTTTTCGCCGAAGCTCAGACCGTAGCCCCGCGTAAAACAGGGCTTCACGCCGTTGCCGCCATGAAATTTGTTGACGGTTTCGCATTCCGTGAGGGGCAGACGCGCTACCACCACGGCAAAGCCCAGTTCCTCGGGTACAAAGCTTACTTCTACCGAACCCATGCGTATTTCGCCCGCAAAGGGATGGGTGGAGCCGTAGCCGCGCTGGGTGGAATAGGCCAGGGCCAGCATCAGGCCCTCGTCGCCGCGCGCCAGATTTTGCAGCCGCGCGTCACGCCCTGCGGGCAGGGTAAGCGCGCCGCGTGTGATGTCGGTGGGGGCGGCAGAGGGCGCGTTGGCGTCTTCTTCTGCCGGAGTGGGCAAAAGACCTTCTTTTTCAAGAAAATCCATGACCTTTGCATAGCTGCGGGGAGATTCTGGCTGCGGGCTTTCCGGCAGGGTCTGTGCCGGTGCGGCAGTGGCCTGCAAGCTTTCCTGCGTGGCCTGTTCCGCGAGTGAGCCGCAAAAATCCCTGGCAGCGCGGGTCAGCAATGAAGCATCCAGCAGGCGGTGGGTATAATCAAAGGTATGCCCCAGCACCTGCCCGCCGGGGATGTCTTTATACGTGGCGGAGATGCGCCGCCGTATCCGCATGGCAGCGGTGTTGACGGGCAGGGAAGAGCCAAAGCGGCTCAGCGTGGTGCGGAAGGCCCGTAGCAGAAAAACGGCTTCAACGAGATCGCCCCTGGCCTGCTTGACCGCCAGAGCGGCAAGTTCCGGCGCGTACAGCGCACCTTCGGCCATGACCCTGTCTACGGACAGGGAAAGCTGCTCCATAATCTGATCCACACCCAGCTCCGGCACGGCGGTGTCGCCCCGGCGCGCCCGGGCCAGCAATTTGTGGGCGGCATTGATGGCTTTTTCGCCACCTTTTACAGCAACATACATGCTCAGGCCTCCGGCGCTTGCGGCATCGCGCTTATGCTGGTTGTGCGGGGCAAGCCCGCCATGAAGGCTCCGTTGCCGGACAGGTTGTCGTCCAGCAGCAGCACGTCAACGCCCTGAGGGTAGGCCTGATGGTTGGCGTGCCACTGCTCCGCAAAGGTCTGGGGCAGTCCTTTGCACGCCAGAGGCCGCACGCCAGTGCCGCCCGTATCCGGCCCGCCGATGCCTGGCCCGGCAGCGCTGAAGTCCGCTGGGCCTGTCAGACGCACGGCCAGCACCAGGGTGGCGCTCTGCTCCGGGCAGGGGGCCGAACCTTGGGCAAAGGCGGCGAGAGGGGGCATGATCAGGGGGGAGGCAATAAAGGCAAAGGCGGCGAGGGCGGGGTCTTCCGTAAGGGGTGCGCCGCAGTGAAAACGCAGATAGGTGTGCAGCGCCTCGGTGCGCAGTTCAGGCTGCAGCCACAGCGGGGTTTCGCCGTCGCACAGGGTCAGGGCCAGCGCGGCCATGCCGGAGCCGAAAGCGTTGCCCGGAACCGGCATGGGCGGCAGCGCCGGAAGGGGCACGGGGCGGGCGGGGCGGCTCATGGCGTCCAGCACGGCACGATAGTAGCATTGGCAGTCCAGTACGGGGTTTGCAAATCCATGCGCCAGGACGGTCATGCGTCTTCTCCCCGCGCCAGCGTAAAAAAGTCCACCCGCGTGGGGGCCGTTGCGCGTTCTTCTTCAGCAGCCTCATGCGCTTCACGCGCGCGCAGATGGTCAAAAAGTTCCAGGCTGAGGCGCGTGGCGTAGCCCGGCAGCTGCATGAGCGCATCGCACAGCGCTGCCAGTTCGGCGTGGCGCGGCCTGTTGCCGCATATCCAGGCATAGCCCTGCACGGGGCTGTCCGGCAGGGCGTAGCGCCCTGCGCTGGCGGAAGGCGCTGCCCCGTCCTGCTGTCCAGGAGCGGGGGACAGGGTGACGGCACAGCGCGTGATGAGCATTTCGCCCAGATTGAACCGCGCGCCGCCGGTTTTGCCTTCCACCATCAGCAAGCCTGCCTCTGGTCTGCGCAAAAACGTGTAGCTCACCGCCTGTGCCAGGGGATGCAGCAACTCCTGCAGGGTGTCCTCCGGCGCAAGGGCCAGCAGGCGCATCCATTGCGGCCGCGTCAGCGCAACCGCGTTTTTGGAAAGGGTCATGTTCTTCCACCTGTATTTCTTGCTGCGCGCAAAAATTCGCGCTGGACAAGGGTATAGAGGCGGTGTGTGAACACTTGTTGACGGCATGGAGGTAATTATGTGTCACTCATGTGCTCAAGGGTGAGCATCATCGACCAAAAGGGGATAATCCCCTTTAACTACAGCACATATTGGTGATTCCCATATTCCAGACAGCTCACAGTGTTGTATGGGCGTATTTTTGCCGCATCAGGCCGCGTTTTAACGTTCTTCATGGCAGCAGCGTTTGGAAGTTATCCCGCCCGGGAGGGTATGGGGAAATCAAGGCAACAGAGAATGTTTCAATTTTCAGATGACACAAATGGGGGAAGCACGGCGTCATTTTCTGACAGGGAAAAGACAGGGGAGAGGGGAAAAAAATGGGAATGGCGGAGGGAAGGGGGCAAACGAAAAAAGGACTCGGGTACACTGTGACGCCAAGATTGCACAGATTGAGGCGGAATATGTTCGCATTGTTTCGGGGTATGAAGAGGACATTTTAGGGTGGCAGCCGCCGAAGCCTGAACGGTCCTGAAGAGGTGAATAGCATGGACAAACGTGAATTTGTGGCCTCTTTTAGTGTAAAAGTTGACACTCGCCGCATTGCCTTTGAAGTGTCGCCTGCCCCTCTTTATGACGGCCCGGAAGGGTTTTACAGGGTTCGTGCTGCGCGGCTCTGGATTGATACCCCGGACAAGAAGCCGCGTTTTTTCGATAAGGCGGGATTGGCCCGGCTGGTGGAAGATATGGCGTTTGGCGGGCTGCCTGACCCGCCGAAAGCGCCGTCAATTCCTTATCCTTCCCGCGTATCCGTGCGTTTTTGGCGCAATGGAATGCCGTACTACATTGGAAGTTGGACTAACACAGCCCCTATTCTGGATTACACCGGGGAATGGGTTGTCAATGTTTCCATAGATGGGAAGCGAGTCTTTGTATCAGTTAGAAGCGTTGTAGTACATGGAGGAAAGAGCCGTGGATAAAGAAAGAATGCGTCTTGGGCTGTATAGAAAAATTGAAATTGCCCGTAAGCAGCTTCCGGCAATGGATGAAGAAGCTTTTCGGCAACGGCTGGAAAGCAGCTTTGGCGTTCGCAGCCGCACGGAGCTTTCAATTCACCAGCTATCGCAACTGGTACATGAGTTTGCCATACAGGATGGCGTGCAATACACGGCTCCGGCGAAATCACGAAACAAGACCGTGCGCCCGCACTCGCGCCCAGACTGGATTGAAATTACCGACAATATGGAGTTTGCCGAAGAAAAACGCCAGATTTTAGCGATTTGGCGCAAACTTGGTTACTCCATGAGCAGTCTTGATACGCGAGTTAAACGGGCGTTCGGCGTGCCGGTGTTTGTGTGGCTCAAGAACCGGGGCCATATATCGTCATTACTGACTGATTTACAGCGCCGCGAAAAGGCATTTGAGCGCAAGCAGGCCAAGGAAGGTCAAGCCGGTGAGCTTTCCTGACCTTCGGGCGCTGGTGCTGGACCGTTACAAGTCCATTCATGCTTTTTGTACCGCACACCCGGCATTAAAACGGTCTACGGTCTATGCCGTTCTGGCCGGGCGCTATCCGGGCAACAGTGAAAAACAGGCGGCCACAATACGAGCCGTAATTTTGGGGCGAAAAGACGAACCAGCGGGGCAGGCGGCCCCCGGTGCGTCGCGGGTGGAGGTTGTGGACGCCTTGCAGAGTATCCGCTGCAACCATTGCCGCCGCTTGGACCGTCGAAACTGTTTTGAGTGCCGGGCGCAAACAGAAAGGGAAGCGCGGGAATTATATACAACGCTCTTTCCGGGGAGATAAAAGGCATGGCAAGAACATTAATTCAGGATGTAGTCACGCTTATAAAAGAGGGGT
The DNA here is from genome assembly GCF_034006445.1 of Desulfovibrio sp. NCBI lineage: Bacteria > Pseudomonadati > Thermodesulfobacteriota > Desulfovibrionia > Desulfovibrionales > Desulfovibrionaceae > Desulfovibrio > Desulfovibrio sp. Next base: position 92,148 of record NZ_JAVESS010000005.1, read on the forward strand.
GGCGGCCCTATAACGCAGAGCCGGACCATTCCGTGTAGCAGCGTCTTGGTTGTACATTTGTTTTGCGTGGTCGTAACCGTTTGGAAGGCGCAGGAACTATATTGCGTCGACCGTCTGTCTTTCGCCCGCGTTGCCGAACTGACCGGCGTAACCGCGACTACACTTAAAAACGGGTCTGAAAAGTACGGATGGCGGGCAAACGAGAAGAAATCGCCCAAGCGGAAAGCGATATCCGGGTCAACACCATAACTGCCCGCAAAACGGCCTTGGAAATGCTTTTAAAGGCCGGGGACGGCAAAGAGGCGTCACAAATGGCGTTTGCCGTGGCTTCTTTGGAAAGCCTGGCGCTCAAACAAGCGGAACTTTCCGCCGCTGGGAAAATTCCCAGCGCAGCCGCCCCGGCCCGGCCCCAAATTGCCACGCGGGCGGATGCCGTGGCCGTTCTACGAGACGCTGTAGAACAAAAGTTGGGGCTTGCCCTGTCTGACCCGGCCAAAATCACCACGGCAACGGTGCAGGACGTGAAGCGTTGCCTTGACCTTGTGGCGGAGCTTGAAGCCAGCCTGCCTAAAGATGCGGAGCCGGAAGAAGCCAAACGGCGCGGTTTATCCAGCGACACGGCTCAAAGCATTTACAAGGCGCTGGGCATTACGGAGGGCGTGGAATGAACAGCGTCGCAAACGTGTTGATTCCCTACCAGCGCCGCTGGGTAGGCGACAAAAACCGGGTCAAGGTCTGGGAGAAGTCGCGCCGTATGGGGGCATCCTACGCGGAAGCGCTGGCGTCCGTTCTGGAAGCGGCCCAAAGTGCGGACGCGGGCGGGCAGGATACGTTTTACCTGTCCTATAACAAGGAAATGACCCAGACGTTCATCCGGGATTGTGCGTACTGGGCAAAAATTTTCAATGTGGTGGCTGGCGAGGCGGAGGAACTGGTTCTGAAGGATGAAGACCGGGATATTACGGTCTACCGTATACGCTTTGCGTCAGGGTTCAGCATTTGGGGGTTGCCGCCGGAACCCCGTTCGCTCCGCTCCAAACAGGGCCGGGTCATCATTGACGAAGCCGCGTTTGTTGACGACTTGCCGGAACTCATGAAAGCGGCCTTTGCCCTGCTCATGTGGGGCGGTAGCGTGTCCATCCTGTCCACACACAACGGCGAAGACAATCCTTTCAATGAACTGGTCAAGGAAATTCGGTCCGGGGTCAAACGGTATAGCTTACACCGTACCACGTTGGACGATGCCATAGGCGACGGCCTGTATAAAACCATCTGCAAAAGGGCAACTCCGCCCAGGCAGTGGAGTAAAGAAGCTGAAGAAGAATGGCGGGCCGGAATTATTGCGGACTTTGCGGACGGTGCGGATGAAGAGCTTTTTTGCATTCCGAACCGTTCCAGTGGTGCGTATCTAACCACTGCCATGGTTGAATCGTGCATGTCGGAATCCGTCCCGCTGATAACTTGGGAATCTCCCGCAAAAGATTTTGTAGACTGGCCGAAGGAAGTTGCGGCGACTTACACACGGGGGTGGCTGTAAGATAATCTGTTCCCGCTGCTGGAAGCGTTACCGCAGGATTGTGACCATTATGCCGGTGAAGACTTCGGGCGAACCGGCGACCTTTCAGTTTTTGTTCCTGCAACGGAAACAAAGGATTTGCGTCTTGTACCGCCATTCATCCTTGAACTGCGAAATTGCCCGTACCGCACACAAGAGCAGATTCTTTTTGCCATCCTTGATGCGCTGCCCCATTTTTCCGGCATCTCTCTTGATGCACGCGGCAACGGCTCCGCGCTGGCGGAAGCGGCCCGGCAGGAATACTGTCCAGAGCTTGTACGGGAAATTATGATTACCGAGGCTTGGTACAGGGATACAATGCCCAAGATGAAAGCCCGTTTTGAAGATAAAACCTTGCTGTTGTCAAAGCGGGCGGAAATATTGTCGGATTTTCGTTTGCTGCGCGTTATCAAGGGCGTTGCCCGCGTGCCGGAGCAGCGCACAACAGACAAAGACGGCAAAAAAAGACATGGCGACGCTGCCGTGGCTGTCGCCATGCTTGTTGATGCACGGGAACAGTTAGGCAACGTGGAAAAGTGGGAGTGTGAAAGTATCTCCATAAGCAAAGGTGTAAACTTTACAGGTTGGTAACTGTTTTATTTATTCTTAACCTTTATTGTTAAGGTCTCTTAATATTATTTTTACCCTAGCAATAGTTAAAAGCTGTGAAAAAAGAATTATATTCCAGCTATCACGTATCGCAAGACTTGAGAAAAGGAAAATTAAAAAATCAAAAAACCACCCACTAAGAATATCAAATCCTTTCAGAATCCATAATATTAATGCGATAAAAAGGATGAGGATTACATTCTGCACAATAAAGGCATATGATTCAACTTTACCGGGGTAATGAGTAGATAATTCAGCTATTTCGCTGCTGCATAATAAAGATGTTATGTTTCCGCACCAAGCTACAGTTATTGCTATGAGAACTCCAAGAAATGGGATTGATAAACTTAATGATGTTTTTGCATCTATATCTACTGTACTTGCAAAAATAATTGCAATGGAAATATGCAGTATTATCCAGCCGTCAAGATAGGCTGCAAGTCCAGGACTTTGCCCATTGAGCCCTTTAAAGAGCCATTCCCAGTAAGATGGGATTGATATATTATTCTTTTTTGTTTGATTCATGGATTTGTTTGAACTTATCCGTTATTACTTTTAAGAAGTCTTTGCTGTATTCCTTAAAGTCTACTGTAAACATTGTTTGCGGTAGGGACAAGGTTGCCTTAGCGGCATTTTCCCGTTTGTCCAGCCTTATAGTTCTTTCTTTGCTTTCTGCTGCGTCCTGAACTTTTGCGGAAGCTCCAGCTCCATACGCTCCAATATCATGAGAAAGATCAACCAAGCGATTTGGTTCAAGCCCCTCGTCTTTATTTTCTATTGTTATTTGGCCCCCAGAAGCCTGTGTGTCTTCCATGAGTTCGTTAAATGGGGTATAAATAGTATCTTTAAAATTTGCTGGATTTGGAAGAAGCATTACAATTGTAAACTTACTAATCTTATATGAATTTTTGAGTATTTTTATGAATTCATTTGTTTCATAGACTTGACGAGACTTACATATTGAATTTGAAAAAAGCATTTTTTCTTCAGGTGATAGGGATTTGTATCCATCAGTATTCTTTATATTTTCAATCGCAGATGCAAGTCTGTTAGCTAGTGTTTTTGGGCTGCTTAAACCGGACTTATTTTCAATAGCAAGGAGTTGCAAATTTTTGTCGTAAATGCAGTGTGAAAAGTCTGCAATTTCTGTCTCAGCTTCAACAAAGTCTTTTTTTTCGCTATCGAATTTTGCACCAGTCTTAAGGGACTGAACGCCAGCCTTAAAATAAAATCCTGATGAGCTTATTTGTTCAATCTTGGATGTTAAAAAAACTTTATATGCACCAGATGGAAGCTGTGGAGAAGTTGCAAGAAGTTTAATAAGCAAATCTTGTCTTGAAACTTCTATTTCGCCTAAGCTTCCCTTTCCCGCTTGCGGCTCTAATACAAGACGAAACAAAAACAAATCCATAGTTCTTTGATTTTCGCTCATGCCAAGTGACCCTTCGATTAAATGTTGTATAGGATTTTTATGTTAAGATTTTCTTTCTAATTGTAAAATATTATTCATTTCTTTTTCAGAGAAAACTTCATTAGAGATAAATTCTTTGTGCGTAATGCCTTTTGCAGGGCTTTTAAAAAAATGCGTCATGCTAATATCAAACATATTAGAACAAAGTTGCAATGACGGATAGATAGCCGCACCTTTCATAGAATTTGAATCAACACTTTCCATTAAATAAAAAAATGAAGACCAAAATGGGAGTGTTTGGGTAAAACGAACATCATTTTTAGGGGCTGTTAGTGAATACATTCCCCCATTCTTTTCAAATAGGGCTTCAGCAAAATTCTGCTGCCCAACGCTACAACCAGAGACAAATAGACGCCGGTGTTCAAGTTTTCTTTCAAATATAGACGCAAATTCTTCAAATTTTACCTCATCGAAAGATGTATGAATAGAGCTCGCGTCTCCATGACAAGATAAAAACAGATACCTGTAGCCTTTTTCCCGGAATATAGAAGAAATTTTTTCAAGCTCACATTTCGAGCGAATATAAAAATATATAGGATTTTTCCCTAATATTTTTAGATAATTGTATAAAAACTTCCCTTCAAATCGTTCCGCTTTTTCATCTGCTAAGGTCAAAGATTCGATAATGAAAAATTGTGGAATAGTTTTTTGTGACGGGGGAGTAGTTGAAGTCATATTGTCTCCTTTTTTAATAAAACAGTGATATCTTCGCAAATCTCAACTTCCACGGTAATGTTGCGTGAGCATTCCTCCGGCAAACATGTTAGGCAGTTACGCGTAGCATAATCCTTGTTGCTCGGCAGATTGTCAGATGCTTATTTAACCAGAGATAATATTCTTTATAATATAATTTATTCTTTATCGATGCTCAACCTATACCTTCGATAACCTTTGCGCCCTTTCCGGGCATAGCCTCCGTTCTTGCGACATTATGGCAGGAACGGAGGCTTTTTGCGTCCAGCCGTTGCCCGCAGGGCATACGGACGGCGACAGCCTGCCAATAAAAATGGAGCAATTGCTATGGCAAGCGGAATTTATCGTGCGGACGGCACATTTCAGCCGTTTCAGGCTACCGGGCTGACGACGGAACTTGCAACCCGACAAAATGCCGGTTTGACGCCGGGCGAACTGGAAGGCTGGCTGAACGTCCTGCCTGACCCTGACCCGGTTTTGCGGAAGCGCGGGGACGAAGCGTCGGTGCTGGCTGAACTTTCCGCAGACGACCAAGTGACCACGGCCATGTTGAGCCGGAAAAACCGGGAGCTGAACTGCCCCCACTTCGGTTTCCGGGCCGGAGCGCCGGACGGCGAAACAGCCAGCCCGGAAGCTGAAAATCTGCATCGACGCTTTACCCAAGACCTTGAGCGGTCAAACCTCCGCAATATCATAAGCAGCATAATTGATGCCCCTTTTTTCGGCTTCACGCCGTTGGAACTTATCTGGCGGCGCGGGGACAACTGGTGGCATCTGGTGGACGTGGCGGCACGACCAGCGCACTGGTTTGGCTTCGACAATAAAAATAACCCCGTGTTTATTGGCGTGTACGGCGGCTTGTGTGCAGAACCGCAACTATTGCCTGCAGGCAAGTTCGTCATTGTCCAGCATCACGCCACCTATGACAATCCTTACGGTTTGCGGTTGTTGACCCATCGCGCCGCCGAGGGAGTAGGGAGGGCACCATGACAGAGTCGGAGCGTTTGGCAGAGGTCGCAGCGCTCCACGCGGAGCGAAAAAGCAAGGCAGAAGAGCTTGCAGCGATAGATCGACAAATCGAACTTGTGCTATTCCCTGAATTGGCAGGAAGGCGCAAGCAAAAAGTCCGATCCGGCAAGGATTGGGAAAGAATAATGGAGTCAGGCAATGAGTGTGTCCCAACGAGCAGACGGGCGCTGGCTGGTTAAGTATAAGCGCGGGGGCAAGTGGGCACAAAAAACCTTTCGGGATGAAACCGTTGCTATCGCTTTTGATGCCGAGCAGTCAGAAGCGTTACAAGATAGCCGTCTTTCTCTGATAGAACGGTCTGCGTCGTTTTTCCATTCGCATCCCGATTATCATGTAGAAACACGTAAAAAGATTTTACATTTCATCAACGGCTATACAAACGCATCCGGCCTATGGGTTGATGGCATAGGTCAGTTTCTTCGAGACAAGTACGCGGAAGAATTAACGCGGACGGATCTGGAACTGATGCGAAACGTAATGCGCAAGCGCGGCAGCGGCAATGCCACTATCAATAAAATGCAGGCGTATATCAGGGCCATCCTGGCATGGGGGGGTGACCAGCAGCTTATCAGATTAAACCCATGGCGTGACTACAAGCGGCTGCCGACAAAGAAAACTGAAAACACTACCTCGCTGGCAGATTTTCAGAACATCTTACAGTTTTGTCCCGATTGGCTGCGGTGGGCGCTGGCAACGGCCTACGCACTGGCCATGCGTCCTGGGCACGTAGAGTTGTTTTCGCTCACCTGGGCGGCGTTTAACTGGCGACATGGATATGTGCAGTATGCACAAGGCAAGAGCGGCAGGATAAAGAGGGTGGTGCCCCCGCCTGCGTATTGGCAAGAAGCATTGCGCAGGTTTGAAGAAGACACCGCAGACGGCGTGCCGTGGGTTTGCCATCGCCTTGGTCGGAAGGTCAACAACTATCGCTCAGCATGGGAGAGGGCAAAGAAAAAGGCTGGCTATGCGGGCCGCTGCATCCGTCCATATGACATCCGGCATGCGGCTGCGTCAGAAATGCTTGCGGCGGGAGCTGACCTCGCAGCGGTTGCGGCACAAATGGGCCACGCCAGCATCCAGACAACCGCAACAACCTATGCCCACGTCACGCCAGGGGGCCAAAAACGTGCAGCAACGCTGATGCCGGATTTGGTGCAGTTTGGTGCAGAAAAAAGCCCTCACGATGATTCGTAAGGGCTTGATTTCTATGGTGCCGAGGGACAGAATTGAACTGCCGACACGGGGATTTTCAGTCCCCTGCTCTACCAACTGAGCTACCTCGGCCCTTGCGCCAGTGAAATAAATTCCACAGCGGCTGGAGAAGTCTTCTACCCACTTGGCCTGGCTTTGGCAAGTCTTTTTTGCAAAATTTATCCAATCCCTTGAAAATCGTGCGCCTTCCGGCCATACTGCCGGAGTTGCAGTACGGAGCAGGGCACCAAAAATGGCTTTGCCCCGCCTGGCTTTTGGAGTAATACCCCTGACGCGCGAGCCTGCATGCAGCGGGGCCGCGTCAGGAGGCTCGCCACTTGGGCAGTTTCCCTTTGAAAAAGGGTACATGCTCTAACGCTGTACAAAAGTGCAGCGCGCCACAACGTGACGTGGATCCAGCCGCGCTTTAGCCGTTGCGACGAAGGAAGCTACGGACAAAGACAGCAGATGGTTAATGAACGGAAAGCCTGCTGATGACTGTCGCTGTCCGTAAGCGGCAAAGACCCGCTAAGGGCTCCGCCAATCGTATTTTCGGCAGAATGAGACTCTTGAAATGTGAAGCATTTCAAAGGCACTCTTCCCGAGAACCTGGGGACATGCCCCACGGTGTTTATGGTCACACCATCCATCCCGGATGCCCTCGCAACAAGGATTTTTTTAGTGAAACCGGGCAATCCTTTTCCTCAAATCAAACATGATTTCAAACAGATGGGTGTTTCAGGCCTGGCAAGAACCATCGTGCAGGCTCTTCTTATCGGGGGAGTGACTGGCGTGGTTATCGGCCTGTTCCGCCACCTGAACCATGTGATCACACATTGGATTGTGCGCACCGTGAACGCGCACGGCCTGAGTGACGGCCTTGTCGGCTGCGCGGTGTTTTTCGGCCTGCTGCTCCTGGCTGTGCTTTCTGTGCTGCTGTTGCGCGTGGAGCCGCTGATCAGCGGGAGCGGCATCCCCCAGGTTGAGCTTATGGTCAGGGGCAAATTGCGCATGAACTGGTTTCGTGTGCTGCTCTGCAAGTTTGCTGGCGCTCTGACGGCCCTGACAGGGGGGCTTTCTGTGGGGCGGGAAGGCCCGTGCATCATGATGGGTGCTTCCCTCGGCGTGGGGGTGGGGCGGTTGTGGCACGACCCCAAGGCCGCGCATGAACCCCGGTTTCTTGTGGGTGGCAGTGCAGCTGGCCTTGGGGCTGCTTTTGGTGCACCCCTGGCGGGCATGTGTTTTGCCTTTGAGGAAATGAAGACGCCCCTTCGGACGCCGATGATCATTACCTGCGCCATTACGGCCTTTACGGCAATGCTCGTCATGCAGACCATATACGGCTTTGGCCTGGTTCTTCCCTTTGGCGCGCGCCTCATGCTGTCCTGGGAGGACTGGTGGCTGGTTCCGGTGGTGGGCGTGGCCATGGGAGCCCTTGGCGCTCTCTATAATACCCTGCTTATCCGTCTGACCCTCTGGGCCGACACTACAAAAATGCTGCCGCTGCATCTGCGCGTGGTCATTCCCTTCATGTGCGCCGGACTGTTCTTGTATTTTTATCCCACGGTGCTGGCAGGCTTTGGCATTACAGCCCTGCAACTTGCCGACATGGCCCTGCCGCTGACGGCACTTTTGCTGCTGCTGGCCGTGAAGATGGTCTTTTCCTGCGCGAGTTTCGCCTCCGGGGTGGCCGGGGGCCTGCTCATGCCCATTCTGGCCATGGGGGCCATGGCCGGGGCCTGCCTTACGTCGGCCCTGCTGCTTTTTGACGTGGTCACGCCAGAAAAGAGCGTCATCATACTTCTTATGTGCATGGCCGGACTGTTCGGCTCCTCGGTGCGCGCTCCCCTGACAGGGGCGTTCCTGATGCTCGAGATGACGGGCGCGTATTCCAACATGGCGTTCATCATCATCACGGCCTATATTGCCGCTGTCGTGGCCGACAAAATAGGGTGCGAACCCGTGTACGACAGCCTGCGCCGCCGCTGCATTGTGGAAGGAAAAATCAAGAGGCCCAGGCTCAAGCCGCGGCGTCCGCAAAGGGCTGTGGGCGGCGCTCTTGGCGGCGCGGTGTGAAACTCGCACAGCAGACGGTTTTTTGATGTGCGCAAAAGTATATATAACACATTGTTATAATTTATCTTAATAAATAGTGCTTGCACTTTGCGATTGGAGTGGCTATTTTGGCCCTTCAATGTAAAACAGGCCATGTGGAGTAGGTATGACCCGTAAAGACCGCACAGAAGGCATATACAGCCGCCGCGAAGTTCTTGATGAGAGCGAACGCCGCCAGTACTGCCTTATCCAGCTCAAGGACTTGCTTTCCTATGCGTACCGGTATTCGGAAGACGTAAAAAAGCGTTTTGACCGTGCGCAGTTTAATGTGGAGAAATTCAAGACCCTTGCTGACATCAAGCATATTCCCATTCTCAAGAAGAAGGAGCTTATCTTTCTTCAGTCCATGGGGCCGCGTCTGGGCGGACTGCTGACCAAGGACATTGGCGAACTCAAACGCATTTTTCTTTCCCCCGGCCCCATCTTTGACCCCGAAGACCGTGGCGAAGATTACTGGGGCTACACCGAAGCCTTCTATTCCGTGGGCTTTCGCCCCGGCGATGCGGTGCAGAACACGTTCAACTATCAGTTGACGCCTGCGGGCCTCATGTTTGAGGAACCCCTGCGCAACCTTGGTTGTGCGGTTATTCCCGCTGGCCCCACGGACGCCGCGACCCAGCTGGACATCATGCAGAAGCTGCGTGTGTCGGGCTATGTGGGCACGCCGAGCTTCCTCATGCACCTGGCGCAAAAGGCTGAAGAAAAGGGCCTCAACCTGCGCAAGGATCTTTTTCTGGAAGTGGCCTTTGTCACTGGCGAGCGGCTTTCGGAAAAAATGCGTTCGCAGATGGAAAAGAAGTACGACCTGGTCATGCGCCAGGGCTACGGCACGGCGGATGTGGGCTGCATCGGATACGAATGCTTCCACAGAACCGGCCTGCACATCGCCAACCGCTGCTATGTGGAAATCTGCCATCCTGACACGGGCATTCCGTTGAAGGACGGCGAAGTGGGCGAAATCGTGGTGACGGCCTTTAACAAGACCTATCCGCTTATCCGTCTGGCCACGGGCGACCTTTCGTTCATTGACCGCAGCCCCTGCGCCTGCGGCCGCACAAGCCCGCGCCTTGGCAGCATCGTGGGCCGCGTGGACACCACCGCCCGCATCATGGGCATGTTCGTGTACCCGCATCAGGTCGAGCAGGTCATGAGCCGCTTTGAAGAAATCAAGCGTTGGCAGATTGAAGTGACCAACCCCGGCGGCATCGACGAAATGACCCTCTTTGTGGAAACCAGCGGCTTCAAGCGCGAAGAAGAGCTGCTGCACCAGTTCCGCGAAAAGATCAAGCTGCGTCCCGAACTGCGCGTGCTGGCTCCCGGCAGCCTGCCCCCGCAGATCCGTCCCATCGAAGACAAGCGCCATTGGGATTAAACCCCCGCGCCAACAGATATCAGAGGCCAGCTCCGCAAGGGGCTGGCCTCTGTTTTCGTGCCCCGCGCTTCAGCGGAGGGGCACGAAATTCTGCCGCTTGCAGGCGGCATCCGCTTGACAAATAGATAGCACACTACTATTTAGCATTGCACCTAAGTGAGGTTGCACCATGAGTACATCACCCAGAGACACAGTGGGCGTACTGCTGAGCCGTACCGGCAGGGTATGGCGCACACGCCTCGACGAAAGACTGGAGCCCCTGGGCCTGACGCAGGCCCGCTGGCTCGTGTTGATGCATCTTTCGCGCATGGGCGGTGAAGCCCCGCAAAAAGAGCTGGCGCAGTCGGTTGGCGTTGAAAGCCCCACCATGGTTCGCGTGGTGGACGGCCTTGAGCGTTTGGGCCTTGTGGAGCGCGTGGGGCAAAAAGACGACCGCCGGGCCAAGACGGTGCGGCTGACGCACAAGGCTCAGGGCGTCAACGAAGAAATCCAGCGCATAGGCTCCGGCCTGCGCGCCGAAGCTCTGGCGGGCCTCTCCGACGAGGAACTGGCCGAGTTTTTACGGATACTTGAAATCATACTTAACAACCTTAGAGCAGATTAACTTTGAAATGCTTCACATTTCAAAGTTTTCATTCAGCCGAAAAATGCGATTTGCGACAGCCATCAGCAGGCTGCACGTTCTATTAACCAATTGCTGTCTTTGTCCGTAGCTTCCTTCGTCGCAACGGCCAAAGCTCGGCTGAATCCACGCCACGTTGTGGCGCGCTGTACTTTCGTACAGCGTTAGAGCAGCTACACTTTTTCAAAGTTGAAATGCTCTAGCGCCGCTGCCGTCCGGTGACGTCAGGCCGTGGCCTTGCAAGGAGCTGTCAGCATATGCCCATTTCCCTTTCGCCTCAGGCAGCGCGCCTGCTGTCCGCCCCGGTACGCTCCAGAAAACGTCTCATCATGCTTTGCGGGCTGATTCTGGCCGCTGCCGTCACTGCATTTCTTGTGCACCGGCAACGCTATATTTCAGAAAATGACGCACGGGTCATGGCCGACATGATCACCATCAGCAGTCGTGTGGACGGCTGGGTGGCCCAAAGGGACGTCACCGACGGCGACGTCGTGACCGAGGGCAGTCAGCTTGTTGTCATAGACCAGCGTGAGGCCCTCATGCAGGTGCAAGAGCTCAAGGCCAGCGACGAGGCCCTGCGGCTGGAATCCGAGCAGGTGAAGACCCGGCTGGAAACAAGCCGTGACGCCACTGAAAGCGCTGTGGCCGCGGCCCAGGCGCGCCGCGACAATGCGGAGGCGGCCCTGCGTTCCAGCCAGGCCGCTCTTGACCTGGCCCGTAAGGACCACACGCGCAGCGAAAATCTTATTGCTGAAAACGCCATCGCCCGCCGGGTGTGGGACCAGAGCCGCACGGTTTTGCAACAGGCAGAGGGAAAGCACCGCCAGGCTCTTGCCGAGCTTGCCGAGGCCAAGGCCAATCTTGATCAGGCCCTTGCCCACCGCAACGACCCGCATGAGCTTGAAGCCCGGCTGGAGCAGCTTGCGCAGCAAAGGGCCGAAGTGCAGGCAAGGATCAGGCAGAAAGAGGTGGCACTGGGCGACCGTGTGGTGCGCAGCCCCATCAACGGCGTGGTGGACCAGAAATTTGTGGAGCCTGGGGAGTATGTCATTCCCGGTCAGCGCCTGGTGATGGTGCACAATCCCAAGGCCGTGTGGGTGGAGGTTCTGCTCAAGGAGACCAAGCTGGGCGGCCTCAAACCCGGCCAGCCCGTGAGCATCAGCGTGGATGCCTACCCCGGCCGCCCTTTCAGCGGCAGCGTGGAGCGCATCGGCACAGCGGCCACCAGCCAGTTTGCCCTTATCCCCAGCCCCAACCCTTCGGGAAACTTTACCAAGATCAACCAGAGGGTGCCTGTGCGCATCAAGGTGGACCAGCCGGACGACAATCCTTTGCGCCCCGGCATGATGGTGGAGGTGGACATTGACCTCGCCGGAATTTGACGCCCTTTCCCAGCGTTATGGCGCTGCGTACAAATGGTGGGCCACGGCGGCGGTGATGACGGGCTGCATAGCCACGGTGCTGTCTTCCACCATCGTCAACGTGGCCATGCCCGACATCATGGGCGAATTCGGCATGGGGCAGGATCAGGTGCAGTGGCTGTCCACGGCCTTTCTGGCCGCCATGACGGCGTCCATGCTGACCACGGACTGGATGCTGCGCGCATTTGGCCTGCGCCATGCCTATCTTGGCGCAATGGCGGCCTTTCTGGCGGCGTCGCTGGTGGGGGCCGCAAGCCCCGGCGTGGAAATTCTCGTCCTGTCCCGCACCATTCAGGGGGCCGCCGCCGGGCTGGTGCAGCCGCTGGCCATGGTCATGGTTTTTTCCGTCTTTGGTGCGGAAAACAGGGGCATGGCCATGGGCATCTTCGGCCTGGGCGTGGTGCTGGCTCCTGCGCTTGGCCCCACGGTGGGCGGTTTGCTCATCGACAATTATTCCTGGCGGTATGTCTTTTTGCTGGGGCCGCCGTTCTGCCTTTTGAGCATGGCCCTGGCCGCGACTTTTCTGCCGGGCCGCGACACGACTGTGGAGCGCGGTGCGTTTGACCTTTGCGGCTTTATTTTGCTGTGCGTGGGCATAGGCGCGCTGCTCGCGGGCATTTCCAGCGGGCAGCGGGAAGGCTGGGACTCGGACTACGTGCTGGGGGCTTTTTTTTCAAGCATCTGCGCCTGGGTGGGCTTCGTCATCCGCGAGCGCACCTGCCCAAAGCCCCTGCTGCAGCTTGGCGTCTACGCCAACCTCCGCTTTCTCGCCGCGTCGGTGGTGGCCTTTATTCTGGGCATGGGGCTCTTTGGCTCCACCTACCTCATCCCGCTTTTTGTGCAGACCGTTCAGGGCTACAGCCCCACGGAATCCGGCCTGCTGCTCATGCCGGGCGGGCTTGTGCTCGGCGTGGTCATGCCCCTGGCGGGACGCTTTGCCGACCGTCTGCCAGCGTACGCCCTTATCATGACTGGCCTCGCCATCTTCGGCTGGTCCAGCCTGTGCATGTCCGAAGCCGGAACCTCCACCTATTTCTGGGATTTTGTGGGCTGGATCGGGCTGGGCCGCGTCGGGCTTGGCCTGATCATGCCCTCGCTGAACAGCGGGGCGCTGCGGCTGCTCGACGCCAAACATATGGCGCAGGGGGCCGGGGCCATCAATTTCAGCCGTCAGCTGGGCGGCGCGCTGGGCGTGAGCATGCTTTCCGTATATCTGGAACGCCAGACGGAAATCTATGCCCAGGCCTTCAGCGCGCTGCAAAACGGCACCCATGCGGCATCGGATGCCCTCAACCTGATTTCATCCCTGTTTCTCAGGGGTGGGCAACTGGACAGCGTGGCGCAAGCCTTGCGACCGCCGCAGGCGTACAGTTTTCTGGCGGATATGCTGGCCGCGCAGGCAAGGGCCATGGGCTTCAGGGAGAGTTTTTTGCTGGTGGGTCTGGCCTTTTTTGCGGCAGTGGTTCCGGCCTGGTTCATGCGCTCTGCCAGGCATGGCTAAGGCGGCGGCCAGACGGCGGCGGGTTTGCTGCGGCGGCGGTCAGACGGGATCGGACTTACTCTGGCGACGGTCAGCCGCGTGCCATTTTTTTGTGCGAAGGTCGAAAGGTCGAAAGGGGCGGAAAAGCGGAAGGGCTGGAACGGTCGGAAGGGCTGGAACGGTCGGAAGGGCTGGAACGGTCGGAAGGCCGGAAGGTCGGAAAGAGCTTGTGCTGCCGTCAGACTTTTGCCCCTGCCGGACTTTGCGGTCGCGGGCTTTCGCGGCCGCCGGGCAGGGTTCAGCGCGGGGGCCTTATTCGCCTTCCTGAGCCAGAATCAGTTCCACTTCATCAACGCTCAGGCCGGAGTTGCGGGCGATCTGGCGGCTTGTAAGCCCCTTGTTTTTGCCATTGAGGATAAGCTCGCGCAAAAACTGCGGGGAGCGGCTGATGCCCTCTGCCTGTTCCAGCAGGCGGCGCAGGTCACGGGCGCGTTCCTCAAGCTTTTCGTCCAGGTTTTGCAGTTCGGCCTGCCGCTGGGCAAAGGTGGCCACGATTTCCCGTTCCAGTCTGGCGTTCATCTCGATACGGGCCAACAGGGCTTCCTGATTGCCCTGCAGGGCGTTGAGCATGGCCTCGGAACGGCGCAGGCGCAGATAGAAGAAAAGCACCCCGCCAAGGACCATGAGTTCAAGTACGGAAAAGGCGGCAATAAGAGCGAAGATCAGGGTGTTGTTCATACTTTGAGATTCAGAAGTTTGCCCACCAGAGGGGAATCCGGCACGCGTGGAGCCTCGTCCTTGTCCGGTACAAGGGGCGGCGGCCGTTTGCGGCGGCGGCTGCCGAACTGGGGCGTGGGCGTGCCGCCATCGGCATCTGGCGAAAGTTTGGTTTTGTCGCCTGCTTCACTCTTGGCAATCTGCTGCTGCTCATGCCGGGCCATTTCTGCGGCCAAAACCCGCGACATGGCGGCCGAGGCCTGCGGTCCCACCGCAGCGGCATTCACCATCGAAGTGGCCATGCCTGTCTGGGCATACAGCACGGCCATGGTAGCGTCAACGCTCATGGCTGGCTCCGTGGTCTGAGGTGCGGCGTGTGCCCCACCCGTGCTCACTGGCGGGGCAGGGCGCTATTCGTTCAAATAGCTTTCAAAAAGCACGTCATCAATGCGGCCCTGTGCAAGATAGTCGTTGAGGATGCCGGTCAGATCCTTCTTGATGGTGACAGCATTGGACGGGTTAAGCAAGTAGTCGTTGCTCTTGCTGCTGAGGTAGAAATACAGGGCGTCGCGCAGGGCGATCATCTTGTGATCCAGCTCCGCGCCAACGCCTGAACTCTTGCTGATGGTGGAAAATTTGCAGACCAGAAAGCGCGTGGTGCCGTTGACGTCTCTTGGCACGACAAAGGGGGCCAGTTCTTTTACATAGTCCCTTGGCGCGGCGGGCGTCTGGCTTGAGGGCACGACAATGACTTCGGGCTTGATTTCAGCGGGGGGAACAGGCGGCGTACGCAGAAAAAACCACCAGGCGGCCGCAGCCAGAATGAGCAGCAAAACCGCAGCGCCAGCGATGATGAAGAGCTTTATGTTTTTTTTGGCGGCAGGAGGCGGCAATTGTTCGGCAGGGAGGTTTTTTGTCTCTGCCACAGCCGGAGTATCGGCTCCCTCTTCTTTCAGAAAAGGGGCATCGTCAAGATCCAGGTCAACCTTGCGCACGGCCGGATCCGACCCCTGCGAAACCT
The DNA here is from genome assembly GCF_034006445.1 of Desulfovibrio sp. Classification (NCBI taxonomy): domain Bacteria; kingdom Pseudomonadati; phylum Thermodesulfobacteriota; class Desulfovibrionia; order Desulfovibrionales; family Desulfovibrionaceae; genus Desulfovibrio; species Desulfovibrio sp. Next base: position 107,444 of record NZ_JAVESS010000005.1, read on the forward strand.
GCATCTCATCCCTGGCGGGAGCTTCTTTGACGTCAGTCTTGTTTGCCACGCGGTACTCCTGGCAGCCGCTTTGGGGGCCGCCGCAGGCAGAAACTCCCTCGTGCGATATCAGCCAAAGATTTTGTCTATCTTCTGCTTCATGGTGTCAGCGGTGAAGGGCTTGACGATATAGTTCGACACCTTGGCCTGCACGGCTTCAATGATGTTTTCCTGCTGGGCTTCTGCAGTGACCATGAGAAAGGGGATGTGGGCGAACTGCTCACTGGCGCGAACCTTGCGCAGCAGGTCGATGCCCGTCATGTTGGGCATGTTCCAGTCAGAAACGATGAAATCTATTTTTTCGCGGTTCAGCACTTCCCAGGCAGTGGTGCCGTCGTCAGCTTCCACTACGTTTTGAAACCCGATCTGGCGCAGGATGTTACGTACAATGCGACGCATGGTGGAAAAGTCATCAACCACAAGAACACGCATGTTAGGATTGTAAGGCATGAATAAAACTCCTTAACGCCTTCGGGCGCCGTCTGGGAGGGCAGGCCATGCCGCGCGTCCTCCGTAAGCATTATGATATGTCAGCGCCCTCACCATAAAGGCTGATGAACTCTTTGCGCAGACGGCTCAATGCCTGCGAGTGCAATTGTGAAACGCGACCTTCTGTGATGCCCATGACTTCAGCAGTTTCACGCATATTAAGCTCATCAGTATAGTAGAGCGACAGTACCAGCTTTTCCCTTGGCGTCAAGCGCTCTATAAGCGGAGCAACCCGCTCCACAAGCTCACGAAAGGCCGTGTTGCGGTAGGGTTCGCCGCCGGGTTCCTGTCCATCACCTGCAAGCGTATCCTGAATGGAGTCCAATGACAGCCAAAGCTGGTTTTGCAGGGCTTCAAGCCCCTGACGCACATCCCGCAACGCAAGCCCGGTAATATCTTGCAGTTCCTGTTCAGTGGCCTGCCGGCCGTGCTCGTGTTCGACCTTGCGCATGGCTTCGTCCAGCACGCGCACCCGCTGCCGCAGTGAGCGCGGGAACCAGTCCAGCCTGCGTAGCTCGTCCAGCATGGCGCCACGGATGCGGCTTTCGGCGTAGGTTTCAAACCGTATGCCGAGCTGTGGGCGAAACTTGCCCAGGGCTTCCATAAGGCCCAACGTGCCGGAACTGATGAGTTCTCCAAGTTCTACGCTGCGGGGCAGCTTGGCCTTAAGGCGCAGAGCCAGAAAGCGTATCTTGGGCGCATAGTGGCGCACCACAGATTCCTGCTCGGCCGGAGAAAATTTTTCCCAGGCTGTGGCCCCGGTTTCTAGCGCTTCCCAGGGGCAGGGCATGTGCGCTTGGGCTGTGCTGGCTTTCATGATGTTGTCCTTCCGGGATTTTCCGGTATTGCCTCTTCTAGAGCATTTTACACTTGAAATGCTCGCGTACGGCAGGCAAAAGCCCGCCTACTCGCATTTCGTGGCAAGGATTTTCAGAAAAATCCTTGCAGAGCATTTAACTCATTTCATTCGTAAACTGCTCTACCCCGTGACACGTAGTGTGTCTGTTTACGCCGCTGTCCGCGCCCGCCAGGCTGGACAGGACGTGTTGATCCACGTCAGGGTTGATGGGGGGGCAGGCCGTCCGGCCCGCCAGCCTGCAGTCAGGGGCGGAATCCCGATCCGTTGCCTGTGGCAGCGCGGCGGCTGCGAGGGCAGGCCCTGGCCGGGAGGCGCAGTTCATTTGCTATCCGTTTGTGTCATTCTTCTGCGCTACACTTCTGCGCGATACTTCTGCGCTACACTTCTGCGCGATACTTCTGCGCTCTGCTTCTGCACGACACTTCTGCACGATACTTTTGCGCCATCCACAAGCACGGGTTTCTTTGCGCGGTCATGTGCCAGGGCGGCGTCTTCAGCTTTTGAGCAGGCAGTATCTCAAAGGCGCCATGCTCTAGCGGAACAGCAGCTTTTTCCAGAAGAACTTGATGTTGCCGTCAAGATTTTCCGGTACTTCCCATTGCGTGATGTTGTGCGCCAGATCCATGACAGCGCGTGCCGCCGGGCCTTGCGGTTCACTCACGCAGAAAGGCAGCTGCTGCACCACGGCCTTGCGCACGCCCGTATCACGCGGAATCACGCCCACAAGCTCCAGCGAAACGCCGCTCAAAAAGTGATCGCAGGCCTGATGCAGACGCACGAACATTTCCTTGGCGGTTTTCTGATCAGGGGCCATGTTCACGCACACCCTGAAGCGCTCCACGCCGTGATTGGTCTTGAGCACCTTGATAAGGGCGTAGGCGTCTGTCAGCGATGTGGGTTCCGGGGTGAGCACCACCAGGCGTTCCTGGGCGGCCATGTTGAAATACAGCACATTGTCGCTGATGCCTGCGCCGGTATCCACTATGAGATAATCAAGATCATCCTCAAGTTCGTCCACGGCGTCCAGCAGTTCCAGTTTCTGCCCGGTGGAAAGGGTGAGCATTTCGCTCATGCCGGAAGAAGCGGGCAAAATGGAGAAGCCGTAGGGTGTGGGAAAGAGAATGTCCCCCACGCTGGCCCCTTCATGAAACAGATGGAAAATGTTTTTCTGCGGGGTCAGGCCAAGAACAACGTCAACATTGGCAAGGCCCAGGTCGGCATCAATGAGCACCACTTGTTTGCCCAGTTGCGCAAGGCATATGGCCAGATTGACCGAAATATTGGTCTTGCCCACGCCGCCCTTGCCGGAAGTGACGGAAAATACCAGAGGAAAAGTGCCGCTCATCAGTGTGCTCCGCATCGTTATGGCCGGGCTAGGCCGCCTGGCCGGGAAGTTGCCTTTTAAAAATCAGTCGCCAGACCAGCGGTTCGGTGGCTGGAGAAAGGCTTTCTTTGAGTTCTGCGCCGTATGAGAGTGCCGATACGGGCAAACCTGCGGCCCACGCAACGTTGACTATACTACCAAAGCTCACAGCTTCGTCCAGCTTTGTCCATACCAGCGACCCCGGCCCGTCGCTCTTGTAGCGTTTCAAAAAAGCCTGGGTCTGCATGGCGTCGCAGTATGGAGAAAGTGTCAAATGGGTGGCGGCCGCAACATCGGCCAGGCCCATTTCTTCCCGCCACTGGGCGAGAGTGGTGGACCGATCAAGCCCCGGCACATCCACAAAAACCAGATCCGCTTCGGCGGTGGCGCGCAGGGCGGCTTCCATTCCGGCCTTGTCGGGTGCTTCGAGATAGCTGAAATTGGAAAGTTCGGCCCAGTGGCGCAGGATGAGCCGTCCGCTGCCGCGCAGGCAATCCGCGTTGATAAAGGCAATGCGCGCTTCTGGGCGGGCCTTGCGCCAATGCAGGGCAAAGCGCAGGGCCGAGGTGGTTTTGCCAAAGCCAAAGGGCCCTGCCATAAGGTGCAGGCGTTGATCCCAGCCTGCCGGGCCCCAGCCTTTGACAGGAACCATGCCGCACAGGCATTCCAGAACGGAGGCTCCGGGCTGGGATATGAGGCGCTGATAGAGATCCACGGCCACAGCGTCAGAAATGCCTTCGCGCTGCAAATACTCGAGGGCGATACGCTGACGGGGCGTAAGACGCTCAAGCTGAATGGCGGGCTTCATGAGAGCAAAAATCTGGTTTTTGATCTGCTGCCATTCCTTGTGCCATTCCCCCCATGCACCGGGAACTACGCCAGCAGGCGCGGTATTGTCTGCCTGGGGGCGCTCCATGCCTGCCGTGATCTCGTGACAGACAGCACCGTTTTTGCGGTAGGTGCGGTTGCCCAGGATTACGGCGTCGGGCCCCATTTCAGCCTTGATTCTTGCCAGAATCTCCTGCGATGTGGCGCCAGTGAACGTCTTTACCTGCATGGCCATTCCTTTGACTGACGGCGGTTGGGCCGCCCGTTATTGCCTTTTTACGCCGTTTGTTTGACGGCTCTCTGGATAAATGCAAATTAGGGGCCAACCTGACTGCCGCCTTGTGCCGTTTTTTCGGCTGCTTGCAGCAAGAATTTCATGGTTGCGCCCTATGGCTAGGCAAAGCACGTGTTTTGGGATATAGTTTAGCTGCCTCAAGGGCAAGTCAGGGTATTCCTGTCCCTGTGTGGCCATCGCACAGGCCTTCCAAATCGAGCCGGCTCCCGGCCCTGTCTCTGCGCCAGTCCATATGTCTGACACTCTCCCAGAGCCATTAGGCGGCCGCGCCTTTCCTATTCCATTTCTTCCTCCCGGGGAAATCTCATGTCTTTTGCCGAATTGGTAAACCAAAATGAATGCTGGAAGAATGTTTCCAGCGAGGAACCTCGACTGTACCCCAAGGGCAGTACCTTCCCAGACGACTATATGTATGTTCTTGTCAGCGGCAGGCTGCGCCTGACGGCGCTCTCCGCCAATGGCGGAGAAAAGATCATATGGTATCTTGGCGAGGGGTGCTGCTTTAATGAAAAAATTCTGTTTTTCAGTGGGCACGACAATGTGCCATTGTCGTTGAATACTGCCGACTTTCAGTACGAAGCTGTGGAAAACTGCTATGTGCAGCGGTTTTCCATGGATGAGTTGCAGCGTATTGGCAAGGCGCGACCCGACCTTTTGCTCAATCTTTGCCAGAGCTACAGCGTCAAGGTGGCGCTTCTGGCGCAGCAGGTGGTTTCATTGAGCGTTGAGTCGCACCTTACGCGAGTGTGCAAATTTCTGGCAGAGCGGATCATACCCGGCTCCAATCCCTTGCGAGCCAAACGTGATATGCCGCTTTTTGAAATGGCGGATTTGCTCGGCATGCACCGCATCACGCTGTACAAGGCCATGCGCGAGGCCCAGTCTCGCGGGCTGCTGAGTTTTGATAAAAACAGCGATGAGATAGTGATTCTTCAGCCGAAAACGTTTTTTTATGAAGCGCACGGCCACGTGCCGAACGTCAAATACTGACAAAAGATCCGAAAATACCGACAAAAGATCCGACCGTGTCCTTCTGCCGAAAAGCGCATTTTTCGGCAAAAGGACACATGTACCTATAAGGCATTTCATTGTGCAACATGCGCTGCTCCGGCGCGTACCTGCACAAGTGCATAGCGGTGCTGTCTTCGCGGCAGCCGTTACCCGCAGGGCTTGCGCCTCTGCGGCGGGCGTCTGCTCACGCAGCCGCCAGAGAAATTTCAAAGTGAAATTGCCCAAAAAAAGCTGAAAGCCTTGCAGGCTCTCAGCTTTTTGTTTGTCATAGTGCAAAGCGGTATTTATTCGGCCGCTACGCTGCCCACTGCCTGCAGGCGGATGTCCGGCGGAATTTCAGCCTGTGAAATCACGGCCACCGAGGGCAGAAAGCGGGTGACCAGCTGGGCCAGGTGCGGGCGTATGATGGGATTGACCAGCAGCACGGGCTGACCGTCGGTACTGACGGCATTTTCCACAGAGGCGCTGATGTTCTGCACAAGCCGCTGGGCCGCCGCCGGATTGAGCGAAAGAAAGGTCGCGCCCGTATCGGCCTGGCGCACGCCTTCCTGCACCATGCGCTCGGCATTGGGGGCCAGGGTGAGCACCGGCAGGGTGCCCTGGCTGTCCAGATAGGGCCGCACGATGGAGCGGGCCAGCTTTTCGCGTACATATTCAGCCAGTATTTCGGGGTTTTTGATGCCCGCGCCAAAGTCGCCCAGGGTTTCCACAATGGTGAGCATGTCGCGTATGCCCACATTTTCGCGCACCAGAAGTTGCAGCACCTTTTGCACCGTGCCAAGGGGCAGCACGTTGGGCACAAGGTCTTCCACGGCCTTGGGCGAATGCTTGGCCACGGTGTCCAGCAGGCCCTGCACGGCCTGACGGTCGAGAAAATCGGACAGATGGCGCTTGAACACTTCCGTCAGATGGGTGGCGATGACCGTGGCCGGGTCCACCACAGTGTAGCCGGCCAGCATGGCTTCTTCGCGCTGGCTGTCCGGTATCCAGAGGGCGGGCAGGTTAAAGGCCGGTTCGCGGGTTTCTATGCCGCTGATCTTGGTGGTCACGTTGCCGGGGTCCATGGCCAGAAAGTGGTCAACAAGGATTTCCGCCGAAGCCACCTGATTGCCCTTGATGAGCAGGGAATACTGGCCAGGCTTGAGTTGCAGGTTGTCACGCAGGTGCAGCGAGGGGATGACCACGCCCATGTCCAGGGCGAACTGTCGACGGATGGAGCGTATGCGCGCCAGCAGGTTGCCGCTCTGCTCCTCGTCCACCAGAGGAATGAGGCCGTAGCCCACTTCAAGCTCCAGCGTGTCCAGCGGCAGGAGGGCCTGCACTTCTTCGGGGGTGTCGGCTGTGCCGGAACCGGCCGCAGCCTTCTTTTCTTTCTTTTCTCTGGCCTGGTCGTCGGCTTCGTTTTTGTCCGTGAGGCGGGCCACCGTGAAAATAAGCGCGGAGATGACCAGAAAGGGCAGGGTGGGCAGGCCGGGAACAAGGGCAAAAAGCAGCAGCACGGCCGAGACCATCCTGAGCGCCCGGCTGTTGAAGGTGAGCTGCGCCAGAAATTCTTCGCCCATCTTGGCTTCGGAAGCGGCGCGCGACACCAGCAGGCCCGTGCCCGTGGACACGATGATGGAGGGAATGGTGGAAACCAGTCCGTCACCGATGGTCAGCAGGGAATAGGTGGTGAGGGCGGTGTTCCAGTCCATATCCTTCTGCACCATGCCAATGATGATGCCGCCGACGATATTGACCAGGGTAATGAACATGCCTGCGTTCACGTCCCCTGAAACGAATTTGCACGCACCGTCCATGGCGCCGTAAAAGTCGGCTTCCTTGCGCAGGCCGTTACGGCGGGCCGTGGCCTGTTCTTCGTCTATGAGTCCGGCGTTGAGGTCGGCCTCGATGGCCATCTGTTTGCCGGGCATGGCGTCCAGGGTAAAGCGCGCGGCCACTTCGGCGATGCGCGTGGTACCTGCCGTGATGACCACCTTGTTGAGAATGAACAGGATCATGAATATGACCGCGCCCACAACGTAGCTGCCGCCCACGACGAACTCGCCGAACGCGCGGATGACCGAGCCTGCCGCGTCCACGCCCATGTCGCCGTTGAGCAGGATAAGACGGGTGGCGGCCACGTTGAGCGACAGCCGCAGCAATGTCGTCACCAGCAGCAGGGAAGGAAAGATGGTGAACTCCAGCGGGGAGGTCATGAACATGGTGGTGATGAGCACCAGCAGGGCTATGGAGATGCTCACGCAGAGCATGATGTCCAGAAAGAAGGTGGGCAGGGGCACCAGCATGACAAAAAGGATGATGACCACGCCAGCGGCCAGCATGATTTCGCCATGCTTGGAAAACCTGCTGTAATCCATCTTCGGTAAGCTTGCAGCAGCCATTTTTCTGACACCTCGCTTCTGCGCCGCAACACTTTGCGCGCGCCGGAAAAACTATGAATTATGCACTCTTGGCCTGAGCTTCCAGATGGCGGCCAATACGGTGGCCACAGCTTTGTACAGCTCTTCGGGGATCATGTCGCCCACCTCGGCTGATTTATACAAAGCCCGTGCCAGAGGCACATTCTCGCGGATGGGCACCTTGTTTTCGCGGGCGACCTGCTTGATTTTTTCAGCCAGGTGATCCGCGCCCATGGCCACAACCACCGGGGCCGGGGCCTCTGCGGTGTTGTAGCGCAGGGCCACGGCTATATGCGTGGGGTTGGTGATGACAACGTCGGCCTTGGGCACGTCCTGCAACATGCGTCTGCTCATGGCCTCCATCATCTTTTTGCGCTGCTGGCTCTTGACCTTGGGGTCGCCGTCCGCCTGCTTCTGTTCGTCCTTTACCTCGTCCTTGGTCATCTTCATGTTTTCTTTGTAGGCGTAGCGCGACTGCCACACGTCAAAAGCGGCAATGATAAGGATGGGGATAAGGGCATAGCTGGCCAGCTTGAAGGCCATCTTCAGCATGTATATGGCCACGCCTTCGGTGGTGGAATAATACATGGGAAGGAAGTTTTCGTATTCCTTGTAGATGATCCAGGCGGGAATGACGGACAGGATAATGGAAAACATCAGGCTTTTTATGGTGCGCAATATCGTTTGGGGCGAAAACAGCATCTGTTTGATGCCCTTGAAGATATTGAAGCGCTGCATCTTGGGCTTGAACACCTTGGTGGTCCACAGCTTGCCCACCTGAAGGCGTTGGGCCAGCATGCTCAGAAAGGCCAGCGTGAGCAGCACGGGCATGGTGATTTTGCACACCTCCACCATGAGGTCCAGCGTCAGGCTGTAGACATTTTCGGGGTTGGGGTCGAACTCCCAGGCGTGGCTCAAAAAATGGCGGAAGATGTTTTTTATTTCTTCACTCATGGGGCCTATCCATGCATAAAGAATGGACATGCCGCCAAGCAGGCTCACAGCCTTGCCAAGTTCCTGCGATTTGGGAACATTGCCCTCGGCGCGCTGTTTGCTGACGCGCTTTGGGGTGGCTTTTTCTGTTTTGCTGGGGTCTTTCTGCGTGCCGAACATGCCGTATCCGCCGTCGTTTTATTGGCGCGGTTCCGGGCAGGGGCCGCGCCACATGCACTGAGCAAAAAGCGTGCCCGGTGCGCTGGCCAGGCACTTTCGCGGGCACTTTCGCCGGGCACTTTCGCCGTGCAGCGCGTCGGGCCGCAATCCACAGGCTTGAGGGTGGGGCGCAAGGGGTGTATGTGCAAAAAGATACATGTGCGTCACAACGGCGCACGTCAAAAGCGAAACCTGCATGGTTGCCATGTTCTGGCCAGCCCATGCCGCATATTGAGGAAGCCATGTTTTACGGGTGGAAAATCAGTCTGCTGTCCATGGGCGGCAACTTCATGCTGCAGGGCAGCGTGCTCTACTGCATGAACGCCTTTATGGAGCCACTGTGCGAGGCCTATGGCTGGACGCGCGCTGAACTCAACGTCAGTATGGCTGTGGCCGCCCTTGTGGGGCAGTTGGCCATGCCGGTGGCGGCTTCGCTTTCCGCACGGTTTTCATTGCGCCGCCTGATGGCTTCGGGGGCGCTTGTGGGCGGTGTTGCCACCATTTTTCAGGGTATGACGGGCAATATGGCGCTCTTTACCCTGCTGTTCACCATTGCCTGGAGCGCCACCCAGATCTGCGGCGGCGTGGTGGGCAATGCCCTGGTGAGTAACTGGTTCTATTATTTTCGCGGCCGGGCTTTTGGCGTCGCCAACGCGGGCACATCGCTGTCGGGCGTTGTTCTGCCTCTGGCGTCCATGGTGCTGATCAACCATTTTGACGTGAGTACGGCCTATCTTGTGCTCGGCCTGCTGACCTGCGCCCTGGCTCCCCTGTCCTGGGCGCTGGTGCGCGATACGCCGCAGGCCATGCACATGCACCCGGACGGCAGAAGGCATGACCCCCCGATGAGCCGCAAGCAGTGCGCGCCGGACACATCCTTCACCGGGCTTTTGCATTCGCCCCGCGCCTTCTGCCTGGGCATGACCTTTGGTCTGGCGCTCATGGTCAGTTCTTCGGTCATGAGCCAGATGAAGCCCCGCTTTGTGGACCTGGGCATTGCGCCCTATCCGGCCATGTTGCTGGCCTGCTCCGCCGCGCTGTGCGCGGCCCTTGGCAAGTATGTGTGGGGCTGGGCCTGCGACCGCTTCACGCCCCTGACCGCCGTTCACGGCATCATGCTGGCCTGCGCCGCAAGTCTGTGTCTGGGCTTTTTGCCGCCCAATGTGTGGACAATGACCGTCTTCAGCCTCAGCTTCGGCCTGTGCGTAGGCGGATTGTGGACAGTGCTGCCCGCCGTGGTTTCCTACTATTACGGCAGCGACAATTTTTTGCCCTCGTACAAGTTCGTGTCCATCTTCATCATGCTGCGCTGCCTGGGATATCCCATCATGGGATATTCCTATGAAATCACTGGCAGCTACGGAGCTGCGGACGTTGTTTTTGTGGGTTTGCTGCTGCTTTCGCTGGGATTGAGCCTGTACCTGCGTGAAGGCGACGCCGTGGAGGGCGCTGTGCGTCGGCGCAGGATTTAGGGAGCCGCTGATGTATTCCGTTTGGCGGCTTTGCTTCACTTTTTTTGAAACAGTCGAGAGCATTTTAACTTTGAAAAAGTGTAAATGCTCTAACGTTGCACGAGAGTGCAGCGCGCCACAACGTGGCGTGGATTCAGCCGCAAATCGCATTTTCAGCTGAATGAAAACTTTGAAATGTGAAACATTTCAAAGTTGATCTGCTCTAGGACAGAAGAGTCCACTCCTGCTTCAAAAAAGCTCGCGCCTTGCCAAACGAAACAACTGCGCGTTTCCAGGAGGCTCCTTAATAAGTGCTTCTTTAGAGCTAGTTCACGAGCGATGCTGTCGCCAACCGTAAGACTTCTTCGTCGCCTAAGGGCTGCCGCTTGAAATTGCTCTGGCGGGAGGCGTAAGCGCAGCTTCAGCCCTTACATCCGGTCTTTGTGACTGCCCGTATTTGGGGCCGCATTTTGGAGCACATTTGGGGCTTCTTACGCGGCCCCGTTTTCACCCTCGCTCTCGTCCTCCGGCCACCACCAGCCAGCCCGTTCACAGAGCAGATCTATGTCGCCAGCAGCGGCGAGGTTGAGCATCTGCCGATACTGACGCACGGCTTCGTGGCTGTGGGCGTTGGCTTCGAACAGCCCGGAAAAGAGGCGGGCGTCCTCCGTGAGCATCTTGCGGGCCGCGTGCTGCCTCCGTCGAAAGGACGGCGTGAGAAAGGGCAGTAAATCGTCCTGCCCGGCCAGCAGGGCAAAATAGGCCAGGCTGGTGATAAAGTTCATGTTCTGGATGCGGGCCATGGCCTTGTCGTGCTTTTCCGCCGAGGTTTGAAAGGTGCGGCAGCCAAGGTCGGCAAAAAAGCCTTCAACCAGGGCCAGGTGTTCCGGCCCCGCATGATGGCCCGGAGTGATGGCCACGGGCAGATCCGCGTCGGCTTCGGGGCTGGGGCCGAAAAGCGGGTGCGTCCCCACCACAGGCCCGTCCCAGAGGCGTTCCATCTGGCGCAGGGGCTGCTCCTTCACGGAGGTGATGTCGGCCAGCACCGCCGTGGGCGGCAAATGGGGGCAAACTGCGGCGGTCACATCTTCAAACACGGCGGCGGGCACACATATGATGGCCAGGGCCGCTCCGGCGCAGGCATGCGCCAGTTTTTCCGGCGTAAGGGGCACGTCCGCCCCGGCTATGTCCAGACCGGCGGCCTGGGCGCGCTGTATGAGCATGGCCCCCATGCGCCCCTGTGAGCCAATAACGACGGTCTTGCCCCGCGCGTGGGCGGGCGCAGTGTGGCGCGTCCCTGCCTGGCCAAGTTCGGTAGTCTGACCAGTATGGGCAGTCTGGTCGGTATGAGTGGTCTGCCTGCCCTGAGCGGTCTGGCCGTCCTGACATCCTGTCTGCGATTGTGCGCTCGCCCCTGTTTTCAGGGCCGAGCCAAAATGCCCTGTCATGCCAGCCGCCCCCAGATGTTCCAGAATTGCGGAAAAGACTTGCTGACCACAGAGGGGTCATCCAGTCGCGAGCGCACCGTGGCCTCGGGCAGGCACAGATCCAGCAGGGCCAGGGACATGGCGATGCGGTGGTCATTGTGGGCCGAGAGGCTTTGCCCTTCGGGCAGTACGGGGTGATTGGGCTTGCCGTTGTTGCGGCCGCCCAGGCCGTTGATCAGCATGCCGTCCGAAAGCTCGTCCACAATGACGCCGGTTTTGGCCAGTTCCGTGGCAGGGGCCTTGATGCGGTCAGATTCCTTGTGGCGCAAATGGGCCACATTGCGGATGCGCGTGGAACCCTGGGCAAAGGCCGCCAGCATGGCCACCGTGGGCACAAGGTCGGGGCAGTGCCCCATATCCAGTTCCACGCCGTGCAGGCGGGAGGGGTACACCGTGACGGCCTGCGGTTCAACGCTCGCCAGCGCGCCCATTTTCTGCAGGATTTCCAGCATGGCGCGGTCGCCCTGAAGGGAATCGGCCCGCAGCCCTTCCACGCGCACAGGGCGGCGGCCCAGGGCTCCGGCGGCCAGCAGGTAGGACGCGCCGGACCAGTCGCCCTCCACCGTGTATTCGCCCGCCTGGTAGCGGCCGGGATGCACGGTGACGCGCAAACAGCCTGGCCTGGCCTCGGCAAGCTGACGCCATGCGCCGTGGGGCAGGGTCTGCCACGCGTCTGCGGCATCGGGGCGGGTCTGCACTTCAAATCTGATGCCGTAATCCGTCAGGCATTGCAGGGTCAGGCCCACATAGGGCCAGGACACGGCCTTGCTCCCGCCGAGCGACAGGGTCAGGGGCGACGGCCCCATGGGTGCGGCCAGCAGCAGGCCTGAAAAATACTGGCTTGAAATATCCATGCCCAGTTCCACTATGCCGCCGCAGCGCGCCGGATCGAGACCGTCGGCGGTGATCACGCAGGGGGGGCAGTCGGGCTTTTCTTCAAAAACGGTTTTGGCACCCAGGGTCGCCAGGGCATTGGTCAGTTCGGCAATGGGCCGCTCGTGCATGCGGCCTGCGCCGTGGATGCGGAACACCCCGTGCCCGGCGGCCAGTACGGCCGTCAGCAGGCGACAGGTAGTGCCGGATTCCTCCACGTCACAGGAAAGAGGCGCTGCGGTTGTGCCGCCCGAAGGCCTGCCGTCCATGCCCGTGACGCGCCAGGCCCCGGAGGAGGGCGTGCTTTCGGGCAGTTCTTCCATCTTCGCGCCAGCGGCGCAAAGGATGGCGCGGGTGCGTTCCAGGTCGCGGCTTTCAAGCGTGTGGCGCACAATGGACGTGCCGTGAGCCAGGGCCGCACCCATGAGGTAGCGGTGCGAAACCGACTTTGAGGCAGGCGCGGTGACCGCCACTGTTTCCGCCGTGTTCGTGACATCCGCCTTGCTGGCGGCGGTCACGCTATCCTTGGTCTGGTTCATGATTCTTGCTGCTCCGATTCTTCCGTATGAAGGTCAAGGCGGTCCAGTTGCGGGCCCATGGGGTAGCTGCCCAGAATGCGAAAGCTGGTGCAGGCTTCGTGCAGTTTTGTCAGCAGGTTGGTATAGCGTGGGTCTTCCAGATCGCTTTCCACATCGGCGAAGAACACGTACTTCCAGCACTGGCCGCGCAGGGGGCGCGATTCCAGCTTGCGCATATTGATGTCATTCCTGGCCAGCAGGTCCAGCACGTGCGAAAGCGCCCCTGCCTTGTCCGGCAGGGTGAAGAGCAGCGAGGTCTTGTCCGCTCCGGTGTGGCCGGGCTGCGGGTTCTGCGTCTTGTTGCCGCCCTGTCCGCCGCTGACCTTGGGGCCGATGATGACAAAGCGCGTCCAGTTGCCGGGCTCGTCCTCAATGCGGCTGGCAAGAATGCCAAGGCCCATGAGGTCGGCCAGCTTGCCGTGCCCTATGGCGGCGGTGTGCCCCTGATCCGGCTGCGCGGCCCGCTGTGCGGCTGCGGCGGTGGATTCCACCGGCACCAGCCCCGCATTGGGCAGATGGGCGCGCAGCCAGCCGCCACACTGGGCCAGGGGCTGCGGGTGCGAATACACCGTGCGCACGGCGGCCAGGGATGGCGCATTGCTCAACAGGCAATGGGATATGCGCGAAAAAAGTTCGGCCTGAATAAAGACATCGTGCTTGAGAAAAAGATCAAAGCTGACGCCCACAGTGCCCTGCAGGGAGTTTTCAAGCGGAACGACGCCAAGCTCGCAATTGCCCGAAGACACTTCCTCAAAGACCTGCGTCAAATCGTTGCAGGGATGGAACGTGGCCGCGTGGCCCAGATACTCCACACCGGCAAAATAGGAAAATGTGCCTTCCGGGCCAAGATAGGCGACGTTTTGCGGCCGTTGCAGGGCGCGTGAGGAAGAAAAAATCTCGCGCCAGATGGCCCGCAGATGGTCTTCTGGCAAGGGGCCGGGGTTGCGGGCTGCCAGACTGTCCAGCACTTCCTTTTCACGCACGGGCTTGAAGATGATGCCCGGCACGTCGGCCTTGATGTGCCCCACCTCGCGGCTCAGGGCCGCGCGGCGGTTGAAAAGGGACAGCAGATTCTGATCCACCGCGTCTATTTCAGTGCGGATGGCCGAAAGGCGATCCTCGGCATTGCCGGGCTGCTCTTGGCCCCCCGCATTGTGCCGGGCGGCATCGGGCCAGTGGCTGTTGCTGCCGTCCATGCTAAACCTCCTGAATATCTTCGCGCACGCGCATGCCAAAGTGGCGGCCAGCTTCGTCCAGGCGGCAGAGCACGCGGTCGCCGGGCTTGAGGCCCACAACGCTCACGGCTTCGCCCTCTGGCGTGGTCAGGCGGATGGTCTCGGCATTCTGCAGAAAAACAGCGCCGGTCTTCACGCCGTCATCGGTCTGCACCTGCGCTTCCACCAGCAGCATGGGGCGCACTTCAATCTTGACCCGCCCAAGGGTGGCGACGCTGGTTTCACCGGTATAGTCCACAACAAGCACTTCCTGCCCGGCCCTGAATTCGCCAAGGTAGGTGGTCTGGTCGCCCGGCAGGCGCACATAGGCGTGCACGGCTCCGGCATTGACCCTGAAAGGACGTGCGGCCACGTATTCATTGTGCTCGGTTTCGGCGTGCACAAGAAAGGTGAACGCGCTGGAGTTGCCCACCAGCATGCCCTGCCCCTTGCGCAACAGCGAAAGGGTGTCGGCGCAGACGCGGTGCCCCAGGCCCACGGACTCCACACGGGTGATCACGGCAGTCTGAAGTTCTTCACGGGTGCGGGCCATCTTGCACTGAGCCACGATATCCTTGAGATCAGACACGGCCCCTCTGGATACAACAATGCCCGCCACACCGCGTTCCAAAATTCCTGCGGCAAGGCGGGCCTCGTCCAGCGTTCCGGCCTCGGCCAGCACACTGTCGCTCTGCGCCAGAAGGTTTTCTACCGGTATAACCTCCCAGCCGCGAGCCAGCACAACGCGCTCCCCGGCCAGCAGCCTTTGCAGCACGGCCTCTTCATCAGCCTTGGCATTGAGTTCCACCATGGGCGTTTCTTCGGCGGCCCATACGGTGCAGCGCGAAAGACCGGCCACCTGCTGCACATGCTCGCGGGGCACAATGACGCCGTCCACGCCGGACTCAAGGGCCAGCGTTACGTCGCCTTTGTCAAAGGGAGTGCAATTGAAGTAAATGCGTGACATGCCTATTCTCCCACGATGGTCATGGCCTGAGCCACAGAGGCGTTTTCGTGCACGATGGCGCGCAGGGCCTTGACGAGCGCCACGCGGTTGGGATGCTGAAAAACGTTGCGCCCCACTGAAATACCCGCGCCGCCCGCTGCTACGGAGTCGGAAACCATCTGGAGTATCTGGCGGGTGGATTCCATACGTTCGCCCCCGGCAATGACCACGGGCACGCAGCAGGAGGAGACCACCTCGGCAAAGCTGTCCACATCGCCGGTGTAGGGAACCTTGACGATGTCCGCACCCAGTTCCACGCCCACGCGGGCGCAATGGGCCACGATGTTCTTGTCAAAGCCGTTCTTGATCTGCGGGCCGCGCGCGTACATCATGGCCAGCAGCGGGATATGCCAGTTGTCACAGGCTTCGGCCACGCGGCCAAGGTCGGCCAGCATGAGGCGCTCGTTGGGGTCGCCCAGGTTGACGTGCACGGAAACGCAGTCCGCGCCGTGCTTGATGCCTTCTTCCACCGTGCCCACCAGGGTCTTGGTGTTGCCGTTGGGCGTAAGCGCCGTGGAGGCGGAAAGATGGACGATGAGGCCGATGTCCTTGCCCGCGCTGCGGTGGGAGCAGCGCACAAGGCCCTTGTGCATGAGTACGGCGTCCGCGCCGCCGAGGGCCATGTCATTGACGGCGCCACGCATGTCTACAAGGCCGTCGACAGCGCCGATGGTAACGCCGTGATCCATTGGTACGATAATGGTGCGGCCGTTCTCACGATTGATGATGCGTTCCAGGCGGACTTTTTTGCCAAGGTACATGGCTTGCTCCTTTCAGTTGCTGTGCTGCGTATTGCAGATCAAGTACATACTGCCTGTAGCCATGGACCGCGCGGCTGATGACATTTTTGTGCCCGGCTGCCCATACAAGAAAAGGGCCGCCGGCGGTTTGCCTGCGGCCCTTTGAACTTGCTAACTTGTATTTTCGCGTCAGCGAAGCTCCCGACCACAGGCATCCGTAAAGTACGCAAAAAAATACCAGCTATAAAAGCTAGCGGCGTAAGCGGAGGTGTGGTTGGAAGAAATGCGCTGCATAACAAAAATCCTTTTAAAAAACTTCTGCAAAAGAACTACGCCTCTTGGCCGTGGCGTGTCAAGAATATTGTTGAAAAAGCGGCATATTTTTTTACTGTACTGATTTTATTTCTTATTTTTGCAGTCCGAATGTTCATTCGGCGTGTGCGCCAGAGCGGCAGCGGCGAGGGCAGCGGCCGGAGTAGCGGCCGGGGCCGGGGCTGGCGCGGCTTCGTGCGCGGTCTGGGGCCGCAGCTTGCGGGTTTCAAGCCGCTTGAGCACAAAGTCGGCGGGCTTCACGTCTTCCGGCACGGCGTCCAGGCTGAACTCTGCCCGGCCAAGGGTGCGGTGCCCCCCGGCCTGTCCCACATCATAAAAACAGGCGTCGGCCAGGCGGCCAATGTCTCTGGCTCCATCACCACGAAAGATGACAATGACGGTTTTGTCCACAATGCCGCTGACCGCGATCCATTTGAGGCCGTGAACACGGGTAAAAAAGTCCGCCACGGCCACCAGCAGGTCGCCGCTGCTGACTTCATTGAGCCAGGCAAAGGCCCCGCTGCCCCGGCAGTCGGTAAGGCCGCGAAAGGCCCGCGAAAAAAGCGGCAGCCATTCGCGCAGGTATTCACTGCGTATGATGCGGCGCAGCAAGTTGTTGTCCGCATGGCGCGACAGCCACTGATAGGCGCGAAAATCGTCCTCGTCGCCCGACCGTTCAAAAGCCGCCGTATCCGTGCGAATGCCGTAGAGCAGGGCTGTGGCCAGACGCGGGCTGGGCCGCAGGCGCAGGGCCTGAAAATACCGCGTCATGATGGTGCTGGTGGCGCCAAGCCCTGGCCGGATGTCGCAGAAAGAGGGGTGCAGGGGCGCGGCCGTGCCGCACGTGGGCGGCGGCAGGGGGTGGTGGTCAATGATGCAGTCGAAGGGAATGCCCTGAAATGACTTGTGGTGGTGCGGCTGCGAATCCACGATGGCAAAGCGCGTGTACTGGTCGGCCTTTTCGGGCTGCCAGGCGCGCACGGGGATGCGCAGGTACCGTATCATGGCCAGATTGTCGGGCCGGGTCACTTCATTGACGCGGGCGATATCGGCATTGTGCACCCTGGGCAGAAGAAGGCGTTTCAAAGCCATGGCCGAGGCCAGAGCGTCAGGATCGGCATTGATGAGAATGCACCAGCGGTCATCTTTGTCCAGATTTTGTCGCCAGTCCTTCATGTGGGCGACAATTTCGGCAGTGGGCAACATTATTGGGTCATCCTTCGGGGGACTGGCCCCTGATTGTGCGGCAGCGCGGGTTGTATGTTTTGGCTTTTCAAGGACTTTTCGGGCCAGCTGTCGTTTCATTAGTCTTCGCCCGCCAGGGCCGCCAAAACAGGCAATGAGGCCGAGAGGCCGTCCCAGTTGAAAACTTCGATCATGTGTGTGGCTGTGGGCGGCGCGTCAGCCATAAGGCCCTGCGCGATGTGCCGCTGCTCCGGCGTGAAGGCCGTGAGCGGCAGGTGCTGGTCGCCGTTGCCCGGAGCGCTCCAGTGCAGCATGGCCGCCTGGCGCGGCAGTGCGGAGTGCAGCAGCCCTTTTTGAACATAGCCCAGGAGGTGCCCTACGTCCAGACAAAGGCCCAGGCCGTGGTCTGCGAGGAAGCTGCCGCCAAGGCAGAACACATCGCTGTGCGCCACATTTTCCAGCAGCAGGGGCGGCGCGGCGTGCCCCTGCGCGTGCCAGTGCCTCGCGAAATCCGCCAGCAGGCGGCGCTGCAAGGCGGGGGAACCCTCGGGCGGGTGCAGCACGGCGGCCTGCAAGGTCATCTGGGGCACAAGGGCGTACACCCTGTCCAGCACGGCCAGTGCCAGTTGGGCGGCCTCGCGGGCCGGGCTGGTCGCGTTTGCAGCCGCGCTGGCGGGCCAGGGCAGATCCACGGGCAGGTGAGCATGCCAGCGCAGGGGCAGGTGGGCAAGGGAGGCTGGCAGGTCGGCTGGCCCATAGTCCAGGCAGCCGCGCGTTTCAAAAAGGCACAGGCCCACCTCGTCCACCTTGTGAGCCAGAAAGGAGGCGTTGTCGGCCACATTGGCGGCAATGACAAAGGACGGCGCGGCGATGCGGCCTTCAAGCCGCTGGCCCCCGCCCTTGCGCGTCTGCTCCGGCGCGGGGCGTGCCTCTGCCCCGGCGCGTACATCTGTCCCGGCGCGTACCTCTGCCCCGGGGCGTGCCTCTGCCCCGGCGCGTACCTCTGCCCCGGCGCGGGCCGACCGGGAAGGATCAGGCATGGCAGCGGGCCTGCCCCGTCAGCAGGCTTTCAATGCCTGCCGCGTTGCGGATGGGATGGAAAAGGGACGCTGCCGTGGCGGCGGCTTTTCTGCCTGCCAGTTCAAGCACTGCGGGGTGTTCGGCTGTGCGTGCCAGAGCGGCGGCCAGGGCGTATTCGTTGCCCGGCGGCAGTAAAAGTCCGTTTTCGCCATGCCGGATAAAGCCTTCTTCCGTGCCAGTGGCAATGACCGGGCGTCCCAGCGAGAGGGCCTCGATGATGTCCCGCGTCCACGGGTGGCCAGCGCCGTCCGGCTTGACCATGCAGTGCATGGACAGCATGGCCGCTTCCACATTGTCGGTCCAGCCGTGCAGACGCACAATATCTTCAAGGCCCGTGCGCGCCAGAAAGTCCAGTATCTGCCCCACAAGGGGATGATCCGTCCTTGTGGCGTCCACGCCGTAAAAGTGCACTTCAGCATGGTGGGCGCGCAGGGCCGTCGCGGCCTCAAGGCAGGCATTCAGCAGGATGTCGTGCCCTTTTTGCGGGCGCAATTCACTGAAAAAGCCAAAGCGCACGGGTGGGGCCGGGGGCAGCGGGTGAAAGCGCGGCGGCTTCATGGGGGAATTGTATATGATACGGTGCGGGATGCCCCACCGGGCCAGCTGGCGGGCTTCCACCGGGCCGATGGCCGCGGCCGCGTGAAGGTGCTCGCGCAAAAACACGCCCGTGGCGTCCAGTTCCGGCGATTCTTCCAGCACCACTTCACGGGCGATAAGCACTTTGCGCTGCTCTGGAAAGAAAGGGATGAGGTTTGCGCAGGGAAAGCCGTTAAAGCACACGGCCTCGGCCCAGGCGGCCAGGGTTTGCGGCAGATCCGGGGCCGAGGGCAGCCCCTGCGCCGTGGCATCCGGCGGCGCGGCGCACCCCGCGTACACCAGCTTCAGTGACGGATGGGGAAAGACATGCACAGGGATGCCCAGGGCCGCGTAGTTGCCAAGGGCTGCCTTGGACGGATCGGGCGGCAGCATGCTGAGCACCTGTATGTCATGCCGATGCGACAACTGGCGGGCCAGCACGAAGAGGCTGCGGCCGGAGCCGCCGTTGTCTATGGCATGGGTACAGAAGAGCAGGCGCATGGATTTTTTCCATTGTCACTTGGTGGTACTGTGCTTGGAATCAGGGCAATTTCACTAGAGCAGGTTACGAATGAAATGAGTTAAATGCTCTGCAAGGATTTTTCTGAAAATCCTTGCCACGAAATGCGAGTAGGCGGGCTTTTGCCTGCCGTACGCGAGCATTTCAAGTGTTAAATGCTCTAGTGATGCTGTCGCCATCCATAAGGCTTCTTCGTCGCCTGACGGCTGCCGCTTGGAATTACTCCGACGAAGGGCATGGCTGTATGGCCACGGGCGGGCGCACGGCCCGCCCCCGGCCTGGCGATTATGAAAACACTGATTAAAGAGCCTTTTGGAAACGCGCAGGTGTTTCGTTTGGCAAGGCGCGATCTTTTTTCAAGCAGGAGTGGACGCTTCCGTCCTCACTGTTTCAAAAAAAGTGAAGCAAGTCCGCCAAACGGAATACATCAGCGCTTCCTTATACCAGTTTGCTGCTCTGCCAGCCGTGTTCCCTGGCGGCAGCTTCAGCCTTGGGGCCGCCCAGCACGCAGATGTGCCCAGTTTTGGCGGCCTCTGCCAGCACTTCGGAAAACTCGCGAAAATGCTTTTCAGTGGTGGAAAGGATTTCTTCACGCATGATGGCGCGGGCGGCGTCCGTATCATTGGTGAGCCAGCGGCTCAGGGACTGCGCGCCCTTGGCGTCGGGCAAAAGGTAGCTGTCCAGATCGCCGATGGCCCCCACGATGGCCTGGGTCAGTTGGGCCTTGTCGGGCGTAAAGCCGCGCAAAAACTCGGCCATGCCGTCAAAGGCCTCAAGGGTGGCGTCCACGTTGGGGTCACGGTAGGAAGCGCACACCAGGGTGCCGCCCATGCGGTCAAGATTGCAGAAGGCCCCGTACGCGCCGCCGCGCACGCGCACGCGCTCCCACAGGTAGCCCATGCGCAGATAACGCAGGATAACACTGGCCGAGCCGTGGTACACATAGCCCTGGTCATAGATGTTGGCGGCCTTGCCCACATAGTTGATCTGGGCCGGAGCGATGAAGGCTTCGGCTTGGGGCAGGCTCATGGGGGACTCGCCAATGCCGCTGGCCGCGCCGGAGCGGACTGGCGGCAGGGCCTGCAACAGCTGGCGCGCCTGGGTTTCGGCCAGGACAAGGCCAGCGGCCTCGGCGGTGCAGTCAAAAATCGCGCCGGGCCGGGCCACGATACGGGCGCGCAATTCTTCCAGATCGGCCATGAGCGTTTGCGGTTCCTGCTCAAGGCGCTGGAGCATGGAACGAACGCTTTCAAGGTAGCTCAGGCCGGAGGTGCGCTCGGCCAGAGCGCCCGCGCCGGTGAACCGCGCCCGCAAACGGGCGCTGACCGCCGCATGGCCTGCGGACTGGAGGGCGTTTTCCATACGGGCCTTGGCTTCCAGAAGCATCTGGCCCAGGCGCTCCTCAATGACGGCCTGATCCGTGAGGGGTTCCAGAAGTATTTCCTGCATGATGGCGAAGAGATCCGGCAGCTTGTCGTAGACCGCCTTGCCGGAGACGCCCATATAGCTCACGGTATGGCGGCTTTCACGCACGGTTCCCAGCAGGGTGTCGGCTCCCACGCCGCCGGTTTTGGCCGCCATGAGCTCGCCAAGTTCCGTAAAGTCGCGGCGCGCCGTGCCCATTTCGGTCAGGCAGCGGGAAAACAGGGGCAGCAGGGGCACAAGGCGGTCAGGCACATTGGCCAGGGGCAGCAAAAGGGTGGCGTAGGCAATGCCGCTGGTTGGCAGTTCATGGCTCAGCGCGGGTTCCGGCAGCTCCACGATGTTGCGCGGAATGGGCGCATTGTGGCGCGGCAGATCCTCAAGCCCCAGAGCGGGAATGCTGGCAAGGGCCTCCGGGCTGTCGGGCGCGCTCTGCACTTCCTCAAGCCGCAGGGTGTCGGCCGCCATGGCGGCGCGCGCGTCAGCGTCGGCGGCAGCCTGCACGGCGTCCACGCGGGATTTTTCAGCCTCGTCGCGGGCTTTGCCAAGGTTTGTGTCGGGCAGCAGCACGACCATGGCGCGGTGCTCGTTGTTCAGGAACCAGTCCTTTATGGCCTGCTCGAACACCGGCTCACCGGCGCTGATGCGCGCCTTGAGGGATTCCAGCGGCGCTTCCCAGGCAAGGGGAGCCAGGGGGTCGCCGTCGTACAGCCAGGTGGACAGGGCCTGGATCATGGCCGAAAGCCCGCGCGGGAAGCGGCCCGAATTGTTTTCGCGGTAGGCGAATTCCACCGAATTGACGGCGGCTTCCACCGCAGCCTTGGGGATGCCCTCCTCGGCAAGCTGGGCCAGGGTTTCAAAGATGAGCATCTCGACCTTGGGCACGTCCCTTGGGGCCACGCCCTTGAGACCGGTGGAGTAGTACATCTGGCGCAGGTCTGTCTCAAGCCCGCAGCCCGTCGTGTCCTCGCCCAGGCCGGAGGCTATGAGCGCCTTGCGCAGGGGCGAGCCCGGCAGGCCCTCAAGGATATGCTCCAGCATTTCCATAAGCAGGGCCTGATCCACGTCGCCGCGTTCGCCCAGCAGCCAGTTGACCGTGAGCAGTGCGCGCTTTTCGCCTTCAGAGGCGGCATAGGGCACTTCAATCTGGCGCGGGGTGTCCAGGCGTTTTTGCAGGGGCACGGCAGAGTTCACGGGCCGGGCGGTGTAGCCTTTCAGGGATTCGTTGACAAGGCGCAGGCGCTCGGCTTCCGGGTCGTCGCCCCAGAAAAAGAAGCGGGCGTTGCTCGGGTGGTAGTAGCTGCTGTGAAAATTGGAAAAAGCCTCATAGGTAAGGTCGGGGATGCGCTCGGGATTGCCGCCGGAGTCAAGGCTGTACAGGGTGTCGGGGAACAGCGCCTGCTGGCTCTGCTCGGAGAGCACGGAGTCGGGCGAGGAGTAGACGCCCTTCATTTCATTATAGACCACGCCCTTGTAAGACCAGGGGCCGTCGGCGCTGGGGGCTTCCACATGCCAGCCTTCCTGCTTGAGGATGTCCTCGCTGATGCGCGGGTGGAAGACGGCGTCGATGTAGACGTCAATGAGATTGTAGAAGTCGCGCAGATTGCAGCTCGCCACGGGATAGCAGGTCTTGTCCGGAAAGGTGAAGGCATTGAGAAAGGTCTGCAGGGAGCCCTTGAGCAGTTCCACAAAGGGTTCTTTGACCGGGTACTTGTCGGAACCGCAGAGCACGGAGTGCTCCAGAATATGGGCCACGCCGGTGGAGTCGGTGGGCGGCGTGCGAAAGCTCACGCCAAAGCATTTGTTTTCATCCGTATTGCTGATGGAAAGCAGTTGCGCGCCCGTGGCCTCATGCAGCCACAGCCGGGCCATGCCGTCCACTTCGTGGAGATGCCGTTCGGTGACAAGAGTAAAACCGTTGTTATTCATATTGATTCCTGCAAATAATTTTGGGGCCTGTTGGGAGTCTACGGCAAATGAACCCAGACTATAAGGGCTGCGGCGGGGTTTGAAAAGGGGCGGCAAAGCGCAGGCCGTGGGCCGCCTCTGGCGTCACTTGGCGTCACTGCGCGGCAACGTCCGGAGTTTTGCGCTGTGGGCATTCCTGCTCCCTTTCTGTCCCCGTCCCTTCCCGCCACCACCGGTTCGCCTCACCTCACCCGCGCAGACCCGGCAAGAGGCAACGGCAGGCCCGGCAAGGCGACAACGGCAGGCGCAGCAAGAGGACAAAGGCAGGCCCGGCAGGGGGCAACGGCAGGCCCGGCAAGAGGACAACGGCCCGACACTACAAAAGAATTACGCCCTGCGCCGCCTGACGGTCAAAAAGAGCGCACCCGTGCTTGCCAAGCGTGATTCGATCATGTATGTACTCCCTTTCTATCAAGCACACCCAGGCAGCGGCCCGGGGTGCCCGGTGGAATGCCGCGTGTGGCGGCGTTCTTTTTGCGCCAAAGGCGCAACATCGGGTTGCAGGGTCAGGGCGTGGGTGGAAGAAAACAACCCTTTGGAGGAATCCCAATGGCTTACGTCAGCATGAAGCAAATGCTGGAAACCGGCGTGCATTTCGGTCACCAGACCCGCCGCTGGAACCCCAAGATGCGTCCCTACATTTTCGGCGCGCGTAACGGTATCCATATCATCGACCTGCAGCAGACCGTAAAGCTCTTCCGCATTGCCCACGACAAGGTTGTGGACACTGTTGCCAAGGGCGGCAAGGTTCTGTTCATAGGCACCAAGCGCCAGGCTCAGGAAGCTGTGGCCACCGAGGCCGGTCGCGCCGGACAGTACTATGTGACCAATCGTTGGATGGGCGGCACGCTCACCAACTTTGTCACCATCCAGAAGAGCGTTGATCGCCTGAAGAAGCTGGAAGTCATGTTTGCCGACGGCAGCATCAACCGCTACCAGAAGAAGGAAATCCTGCTTCTGGAACGCGAAATGAACAAGCTGGAACAAACCCTCGGCGGCATCAAGAACATGGACCGTCTGCCCCAGCTTGCCTTCATCATCGACCCGCATCGTGAAGACATCGCCGTCAAGGAATGCCGCAAGCTCGGCATCCCCATCGTGGCCGTTACGGACACCAACTGCGACCCCGATGTCATTGACTATATCATTCCCGGCAATGATGACGCCATCCGCGCCATCAAGCTTTTTGTGGCCTCTTTCGCCGAAGCCTGCACGGAAGGCGAAGCCATGAGCAAGGACCACAAGGGCGAAGGCTCCAACGCTGAAGAAGCCATGCAAAAGGCTGCTGCTGCCGAGGCCGTGGCCGAAGCTGCTCCCGCCCAATAACCGGCTTTTCTGCTTTCGCATTTTGGGGGCAGCGCAACCAGTATAGATGGCTGCGCTGCCCCTGTTTGGATGCAGCACCGCACTATTCAGGCCTATTTGATAACTCCGGTTTCAGGCCGGACGCATTTTGGAGAATACAATGGCTATTACCGCTCAACTGGTAAAAGAACTGCGCGAAATGACTGGCGCCGGCATGATGGATTGCAAAAAAGCCCTGGTGGAAGTGGAAGGCGACCTGGAAAAGGCCGTTGACTGGCTGCGCCAGAAGGGCATGGCCAAGGCTGCCAAAAAGTCGGGCCGCGCCACCAGTGAAGGTCTTGTGACCGTGACCCTGAGTGATGACGGCAAGACCGTGGCCATGGCTTCGCTTTTGTGCGAAACCGACTTCGTGGCGCGTGGCGAGCAGTTCCAGAACATGGCCGCCAAGCTGGCCAAGACCGTGCTGGACAACGCCCCCGCTGACGCCGTGGCCCTTGAATCCCTTATGGGTGAAGAAGTGACCCAGCTTATCGCCTCTGTGGGCGAAAACATGCAGATCGGCAAGTTTGCCCGCCACACCAAGCCCGGCGAAAGCTCCGTCATCGGCCAGTACATCCACGCCAACAGCAAGATTGGCGTGCTGGTGTTTCTGACCTGCGGCAAGGCCGAAAGCGCCGCCAAGCCCGAAGTGCAGGAACTGGCCAAAAATATCGCCATGCAGGTGGCCGCCGCCAGCCCCATGGCTCTTGACGCCGCCAGCCTGGATCAGGCCGCTGTGGAGCGCGAACGCGAAGTCTACCGCCAGAAGGCTCTGGAAGAAGGCAAGCCCGCCAACATCGTGGACAAGATCGCCGACGGCGCCGTGAAAAAATTCCAGAAGGACGTGTGCCTTATGGAACAGCCTTACATTCGCGACGACAAGAAGACCATCAGCGACATCGTGCGTGAAACCGGCAAGACCGTTGGTGATGAAATCACCGTCACCGGCTTTGAGCGCATCCAGCTTGCCGCCGAATAATACTATCTGACTCGCCATGACCGGACGGGTTCGCCTGTCCGGACGGGTTCGCCTGTCCGGTCATAGAGCATGCATTTTTTTAAGGGTGCATGCTGCAAGCCGCGCGAGAGCGCAGCGCGCCGCAACACGGCGCAGATTCAGCCGAAGATCGCGTTTTCGGCAGAATGACGACGTTGCAATGTGAAGCATTTCAGCGTTATGCTAAGTCGAATACCGCGCCTTCGGGCGTAGCAGACTATTGACAAAAGGGGGCTTCGGCCCTCTTTTGTCTTTTTGAGGCCACGTCCGGCCTGCGGCGGGCGTCTGCTCTCGCAGCCGCCAGAGCAATTTTACTTTGAAATTGCTCCAAGGTCGGAATTCAGTTTTACAAGAAGGGGCACAGCCCCGGAGCAGAATATATGCTGGAATTTTCATGGGTAACGCAGCTTTCCGCCTGGGCCGGTCTGGGCACGCTGGTACTGCTGGAAGTGGTGCTTGGCGTGGACAACCTGGTCTTTATTTCCATACTTGTGGGAAGGTTGCCCGGCGACCGCAAGCGGCAGGCTTTCTTGGTGGGGCTTGGGCTGGCCCTGCTCATGCGCATGATCCTGCTCACCATCATGGCCCGTCTGGCCACGCTGATCACGCCCCTGTTCGTGCTTGGGGGGCACGGCTTTTCAGCGCGTGACCTCATACTCATGGCCGGAGGCGTCTTTTTGTTGCTCAAGGGCACCATGGAGCTGCACGACCGGCTTGAAGGCCACAGCGGCAGATATGCCGGAGAAACGGAGCACCATCCCGGATTCTGGCAGGTGATTTTTCAGGTGGTGGTGCTGGACGCGGTATTTTCGCTGGACTCCATCATCACGGCCGTGGGCATGGTGGAACATGTCACCATCATGATGCTGGCCGTGATCATAGCCATGAGCATCATGCTCATGTCTGCCGGGCCACTGCTTGCCTTTATGGAGCGTCACCCCACGGTCATTGTGCTGTGCCTGGGCTTTTTGCTCATGATCGGCCTGAGCCTTCTGGCCGACGGTCTGGGCTTTCATATTCCCAAGGGCTACATGTACGCGGCCATTGTGTTTTCGCTCCTGGTGGAAATGTGCAACCAGTGGGCGCTGCGCAACCGACGAAGACGCTTCAGCATGCGCGACATGCGCGAGTCCACGGCCCGCGTGATCCTGAATATTCTGGGCGGGAGCGCGCCTGGGCAGGGCGATACCCAGCTCGACGCAGCCGCCCTGGCGGGCGAAACCAAGGAACGGCTGTTCGCGCCGGAGGAACGGGCCATGCTGGCCCGCGTCATTCGCCTTGGCGGACGCACGGCCCGTTTTATCATGGTGCCGCGCCAGCGCGTGAACTGGCTGGACAGCAATGCCGACAGGGAGACCGTGAGCAAGCATGCCGCCGCGTCACGGCTGGCCTGGTTGCCCGTGCTGCGCCGCGACACCGACGAGGTGCTTGGCGTGGTACACCCTGGCGACATCCTCATGCGCGAAGGCGAGCAGCCCGAAGGGCAGTGGGATCTGACCAAGTTCATCCGGCCAGCGCCCACCATCTTCGAGCATACGCCCCTGCCTGTCATTATGGAGGATTTTCGCACCCATCCTTCGCCGCTGGCCTTTGTGCGCGACGAATACGGCAGCGTGGTGGGCATCATCACCCCGGCCGAGCTTTTGAGCGTGCTGGCCGGGCAGATGGGCGACATGCCCGCCGGGCCGGAAGCCTGCCGCCGCCCCGACGGCAGCTGGGTCATGCCAGGGCGGCTCACCATTGACCTTTTTGCCAGCTGGCTTGGCATCAGCCTGCCCAAGCGCCTGGACAGCGCGACCCTGGCCGGGTTCATTCTGGAGCGCCTTGGGCGCATACCCGAAAAAGGCGCGCACCTGCACTATCAGGGCTGGGATCTGGAAATCACGCGCATGGACAGGCGGCGCATTGACGAAGTGCGCGCCGTGCGCCTGCTGACGCCCCCGGTCAAGGGAAAGAAAAAAGCCAGGGATGCCTCCGGGCGGCGCTGATTGAAAACTCCGTCGTAAAACTGTTGACAAGCTGGCGGCCTCGGCTGTAATTTTACAAACGGTATGACAATGTACAACACATCTTTCTTCTTCAGCGGCATGATTTGCCTCGTTATGGTCGGCCTAGTAGTACGGGACCGATCTTTAGGCGCGTCATAAGCAGGGAAGAACAAAAGGTATATGTGAACCCCGCCGGCGCGAGCTGGCGGGGTTTTTTTACACCCGAAGACCGCCAGCAAGCCCAGCCAACGCAAAAGGAGCCTTGTGGCGATGTTACGTCTTACTGGAGCCGAATTAACCATACGCCTGTTGGAGAATCAGGGGGTCACCTGTATTGCCGGTATTCCCGGCGGTTTCAATCTGCCCTTGTACGACGCGCTGGGGCGCAGCGGAGCGATCCGCCATGTTCTGGCGCGGCACGAACAGGGCGCGGGTTTTATAGCGCAGGGCATGGCCAGGGTTTCCGGCCGCCCCGGCGTGGTCTTCGCCACATCGGGGCCGGGAGCCACCAACACCCTCACGGCCCTTGCCGACGCCCGCATGGATTCGGTGCCCCTGGTCTGCATCACCGGCCAGGTTCCCCAGAGCATGATAGGCACTGACGCCTTTCAGGAAGTGGACATTTACGGCATGTCCATCCCGGCCACCAAGCACAATTTTCTCGTGCGTTCTCCCGAAGAACTGCCGCGTGTCATTGCCGAGGCCTTTTCCATTGCTGTCAGCGACCGCCCCGGCCCGGTACTTGTGGACATTCCGCGCGACGTGCAGGTGGCCCCCGTCGAGGTAGACGGCCTGCCGGAACCCGGCAGGGCCACGCCCATGCCCACGCCCGACAGCGCGTCCCTGGCCAGGGCTGCCGAGCTTCTCAATGCTGCGGAACGGCCGCTGCTCCTGCTTGGCGGGGGCACGTCGTCGCCGGAGGCCGCCGCCGCCGTGCTGGAATTTATGGAGCAGCAGCGCATCCCGGCCGTCATGTCCCTGCGCGGGCTTGGCGTGGTGCCCCACGGGCATGAACTTGCCGTGGGCATGCTGGGCATGCACGGCGCACGCGCCTCCAACATGCTGGTGGAAGAATGCGATGTGCTCATGGTGGTGGGCGCGCGCCTGGGCGACAGGGCCACTGGCCGTCTGGACAGTTTTTGCCCCAAGAGCGGGCTTATCCATATCGACATCGACGCCAGCGAGGTGGGCAAGCTGCTCATGCCGCAGGTGGGGCTGACGGCGGACGCCAGTCAGGCCCTGCGGGCGCTCATGCCCCTGGTGAAGCCACGGGATCGCGGCGCCTGGCTGGCACGTGTGGATGCCCGCAAGGCCACGCACGGGCTGCGCTTTGACCGGGAGGACGACATCCTCTCCCCCTATGGCATCATCCGTCATGTGGCCAAGCTGGTGGGTGACGACGCCGTCATCGCCACGGATGTGGGCCAGCACCAGATGCGTGTGGCACAGGCCTACCCCATGAACCGCCCGCGTCAGTGGCTCACGTCCGGCGGGCTGGGCACCATGGGCTTTGGCCTGCCTGCGGCCATAGGCGCGGCGCTGGAACGGCGCGGGGGCATGGCCGTCTGCTTTACCGGGGATGGCAGCCTGCTCATGAATATTCAGGAAATGGCCACTGCCGCTGAAACCGGGGCCAACGTAAAAATCATATTGTGCAACAACAACGGGCTGGGGCTTGTGCAGCAACAGCAGGATCTTTTCTTTGACGGGCGCATCACTGCCTCCGCCTATACCACCCGCACGGACTTTGTGCAGATTGCCCAGGGGTTTGGCCTGCCTGCGGCCAGGCTTACCGCTGGAAAAGACCCACAGCGTGTGCTGAAAGAATTTCTTGGCAAACCCGGCCCCTGCCTGATTGAAGTGCAGGTGCGGGCCGAAGACAAGGTATTTCCCATGGTGCCGCCAGGAGCGGCCAACAGTCAAATGATCGAGGGGATTCCGTCATGAGCAGTTCCATCAAAAGCGCCCTTACCATGCTGCGCCTGAGCGTCAACAACCATCCCGGCGTCATGTCGCATATCTGCGGCCTGTTTGCCGGACGCGCCTATAATCTTGAAGGGATCCTCGTGACGCCCGAGGACGACGGGGCCACCTGCCGCATGTGGCTGGTGGTCAAGGATGACGGACGCATGGAGCAGATAGTGAAACAGGTGAGCAAACTGCACGATGTGCTGGACGTGCATGTGGGGCAGGCCGAACCGACGGTCTTCAACCGTCTGGCTGGATGCCTCGAATGCTGAAGCTCTTATAGCATTTTCGCATTGAAAATATCCATTTTCAATGCTTCCAAGACGCCCGCTTCGGCGCGTAACAGCGCAAATAAATAGCGATGCTGTCTTCATCCGTAAGCCCTACGGGCAACGGCTGAAGCTGCGCTTACGCCTCCGCGGCGGGCGTCTGCTCCCGCATCCGCCAGAGCAATTTCAAAGTGAAATTGCTCTGGCCAGTGCCGTCACGAGTGCCTTTCCTGGTATTTCTGCGTCGAACATCGCCCTGATATGACTGGAAAATCCATCTCGTGACGACACTGGCTGGGGCAGCGTAGTTTCCATGTGCTCGTTTCATTCCTAACTGCTCTACGCCGCAAAAAAACAGGGGCCGCGCACTTCATGTGGTGCGCGGCCCCTGTTTATGACGTTATGCCAGGAAGAGCTGTCTCTGAACCCCCCGCCTGTAAGCCAATAAAAGTTTCAGACAGTGGCGTAACGAGATGAATTTCCAGTCATATCAAGGAGAACGAGCCTTTTATGCAGGGAGTGTACTCTGATGGTACTCGACCGGAATAAAAGGTGAAGTTAGACGCAGAAATACCAGGAAAAGCGCTCGTGATGACACTGTCTGGGGGGGCATGGGGGAAGGACCCTTTTTCAAAAGGGCCCCTCCCCCACAAAGCTTTTCAGCGATAAATGCTCTAGCCCTGGTTGCTTTCGGACTTCATTTCATTGATAAGACGCTGCAAAACCTGAGACTGCCGCGCCAGTTCGGCCGTGGCCTGCGAGGCCTGGCCCATGGCCGAGGCGGTCTGGCTGGATATGGCGGCCACCTGTTCCACCGAGCGGTTTATCTCGTCACTGGCGGCGGACTGTTCTTCACTGGCAGTGGCGATGGAGCGTACCTGATCGTTGGTCTGGTCAACCAGGTTAACGATGGTGCGCAGGGTCTGGCCGGACTGGTTGGCAAGGTTGGTGGCTTCCTGAATGGTATTGATGGAGAGGTTCACCCCGGCAACGCTCTTGCGGGTGCCTTCCTGAATGCCGGTGATGACCGCGCCCACCTCGTGGGTGGCTGCCATGGTCTTTTCGGCCAGTTTGCGAACCTCGTCGGCCACGACAGCGAAGCCGCGCCCGGCGTCGCCCGCCCTGGCGGCCTCGATGGCGGCATTGAGGGCAAGCAGGTTGGTCTGGTCAGCGATGTCCGAAATGACGTTCATGATCTGGCCGATGCCTTCGGCCTGATGGCTGAGTGTGTCCATGTCCTCTTTGAGTTCCTGGCTCTGCCTGGACACCTCGTCAATGCCGTGCACCACCTTGGTGACGATGCTTTCGCCTTCCTGGGCCTGGGTGCGGGCGTTGCCGGACATTTCCGAAGCGTGCCCGGCGTTGCTGGCCACCTCGCGCACAGTGGCGTTCATCTGTTCCATGGCGGTGGCTGTTTCGCTGATGCGCTGGGACTGTTCGTCAGAGCCACGGCTGGACTGTTCAATCTGCGCGGACAGCTCTTCGGAGGCGGAGGTGAGGACGTTCACCACGCTTTCAAGCTGGTTGGCGGCCTGCAACATGCCTTCAGCCCTGGCGTGCAGGGCCTCTTCCTTGGCCGCCTGGGCCTCTTTCATGGCCACATGCGCCTGCTCTGCCTGCCGCGCGGCTTCAGTGCTTTTTTCTTCGGCCTCGGCTATTTTTTCCTTCATGGTGGCAACCATGTTTTGCATCACATGGTATACGCCGCCGGGGCGCTTTTGCGCCCTGAAGTTGACGTCAAGGTTGCCGCTGGCTATTTCGCCCGCCACGTGGGCCAGATAGCCGGGGTCTTCGCCAAGCTGACGCATGATGTTGCGGGTCAGCAACACGCCCAGGGTGATGGAAAGCAAAAGGCCGAAGCCAAGGGCTACGTAAAGAAGATTGCTGGACGAGTCTGCCAGCTCGGCATTGTGTTTGGCCACAAGAGCGCCCTGCTCACGCTTGGAGGCCACAAGGGCGTCAATGGTCTTCTGATAGATTGAGGAAATTTCTCTGCCTTTGCCGCTCAGCAGGGCATACGCCTCATCCTTGCGGCCTGCTTCGGCCATGGCCATGACCTCGTCGGTCATCTTTCTGAAATCCTGGCGGCGCACCTTGTATTCAGCCAAGATTCTGCGCCCCTCGTCAGAGATGAGGGTGGCTTCAACCTTTACGGCGCTGCTGTCGATGATGGCGCGAAACTGGGGAATGACGGTGCGCGCGCGTTCTTTTATGGCATCATTGTTTGTGGTGGCAAAATCCAGCAGATTAATTCTGATGCGCTGAAAATAGGCCGAGATGTTGACCAGGTCGCCCATGGGCTCCACCGCGCGCGTATAAAGAAAATTGTCGGCCTTGCTCATGTCGTGCATCCGCGAAGCGGCGAAAATGCCCACCGATAATGTGATCAGGGCCGAGGCAATAAACCCGGTCAAAAGTTTTGTCTGCAGTTTCATGGCGTTCCTTCGTTCTTTGTCCCCACGGCAACACGCACGGCGACAGCAATATACTTATCGGTTATAGGGTTTTAAACTTGATATCATTACCTGAAAAATCGGGTGTGGCATTACGGGCAAAGGAAATTCGCGCGCAAGGCGGTCTTCACGTGTACTGAAGAACGAAATGTATTGCCGATAAAAAAGCCAAGGGCAGGCATTACCTGTTATCGTCCTGATAGGCAACCCGTTCAAAAACCTTGCGGCGCGGGGTAAGGCTGATGTGATAATACTGGTTCTGGGGGATATAGATATAGGGGACGTCCTCACTGCGCTGGCGCAAAAAAAGTGACAGCAGCACCCGGTTGATGGCCTGATGGCCCACGATCACAAGAGGTGTGTCGCCAGCCAGAAAAAGGGCACGGCGCAGGCCGCGCTGCACGCGCTCGCCCAGCATGGCGTAACTCTCGCCATTGGGATAGGCGTAGGAGAATTTGTTGGCATTGCGCCCGGCGGTAACCTGCGGCATTTTTTCACGTATTTCGCTGTACAGCATGCCTTCGCAGTCACCGGCCCATATCTCGTTAAATTCCTTGAAGGCCATGATATGGGCAGCGGGGCGCTCGGCCAGCAGCGGCGCCGCCGTTTCGTGCGAGCGCAGCCGTGTGGACGTGAAAACCCAGTCAATTTCCTTCTGGCGCATATGTTGCGCCAGGGCCTCGGCCTGGGCGCGTCCTTTTGCCGTCAGGGGCGGATCGCCGCCGATGCGGCCGCGCACGTTGAATTCCGTTTGTCCGTGGCGCACAAGGTAGAGGCAGTGCACCCAGGCGCTGACCACAATTTCGCGTATGGCCGGGTAAAAGGGCGAGCCCTCGCAGGGGCGCTCGGCAAGAATCCTGTTGGCGGTGGAATCCACGCAAAGCCAGAACTTTTCGTCCTCAAGAGGCTCATAGATCGTCTCATAGTAGCCGATGCGCTTCATAAAGCTTTGCAGGGCCTCTTCTTCGCTGTAGGCCGCATATTCGGGCAGGGTGGTCTTGCGCCGGATGCAGGCCGTGAGCAAAAGCTGGTCTTCGTTGACGCACTCGACAAACAGCACCGGATAGTCGGTAAGCGTGCTTTCAATCATGCGGCGGCGGGCGCGGCTCACATTGGTGGCGTCCAGAATGGCCACTTCGCCCCCCTCGGCCAGCCAGTTGCGGGCCAAGTCCATGTTTCGGCGGCAGATCATTTCGCGGGCTTCGCGGCCTGCGGCATTGTTGGGATTATAAAAATCGGGATTGGTGGATTCCGCCCCCATAAGGGAGCGGCGCAGGTCGCCATTATTGAAAAGCCTGGCCTGAATATCTTCGGCCATAAGCCCGTCGCGGATGCGTCTGGCAAGGGTGGACTTGCCACGCGCGGGCAGCCCCACCATGGCTACATAAAGTTTTTGCATATGCCCTCCACTTGGCAGACTAGAGCAAAAGACCGTAAAACAAAAGCGGCGCGCGGGCGGCGCTGTAACCGTAACTGCTATGGAGCACACATGAAGACCATCGGCCTGATTGGCGGCATGAGTTGGGAAAGTACGGTTTCCTATTACCAGATAGTCAACCGCATTGTGAAACAGCGCCTCGGTGGCCTGCACTCGGCAAAGTGCCTGCTGTACAGCGTTGATTTTGCAGAAATTGAAGTCTGCCAGGCAGAGGGACGCTGGGACGATGCGGCAGCCATTCTGGTGGAGGCCGCCCGAAGCCTGGAGCGTGGCGGGGCCGATTTTCTGCTCATCTGCACCAACACCATGCACAAGGTGGCCCCGGAAGTGGCGGCGGGCGTGCGCATTCCCCTGCTGCACCTGGCGGAAGTCACGGCGGATGCGCTGCTGCGGCAAGGCATCGTCAAGGCGGCACTGCTGGGCACGCGCTACACCATGGAGGAAGATTTTTACTGTGGCGTACTGCGGCGGCGGGGCATAGAGGTGCTTATTCCCGAAGCTCAGGACAGGGCCATGATCAATGACGTTATTTTTCAGGAACTGTGCCTGGGCCGTATTGAAGACGCCTCTCGGCAAAAACTGCTGTCTGTCATTGACGGGCTGCGTGAACGGGGCGCGCAGGGAGTGGTGCTTGGCTGCACGGAGATAGGCTTGCTGCTGCCTCCGCAGGACGGGGATTTTCCCCTGCTGGACACGACCGTGCTGCACGCTACCGCTGCGGCGGAGATGGCACTGGCACGCTGAAAACGTGTGTAACTAAGCGGGGCCTGTAAGAATTTTAGGGGGTGGGGGCGTGGGGGAGGAGACCCTTTTGCAAAAGGGTCCCTCCCCCACAAAAGATCCTAAACAAACGCCACTTTAGCTGACAATAAGCTTCAAAAAGCGCTTTTTGCCGAGCTTGACCACGTATTCGCCAGCAGGCAGGGGGCTCAGGGCGTCTTCGCAGCGCTGGCCGTCAATGGCAAGTGCGCCTTCCTTCATGAGCCTTTTGGCTTCGCCACGGCTTTTGACCAGGCCCGCTGCCTCAAGAAAGGCGGGCGGGGTGCTGTCGTCGCCGCTCTGGCACTGGTATTCGGGCATATCGTCCGGCACGCCGCCCCCGGCAAAAACGGCATTAAAGCACTGCTGGGCTTCGTCTGCGTCCTTGGGGCTGTGGTAGCGGCTGACCATCTCGTGGGCCAGGGCTTCCTTGGCGGCCTTGGGGTGTACGTCGCCCTTGGCCACGCTTTGCTTCAGGCTGGCGATGTCTTCGAGGCTCTTGGCTGAAAGCAGCTCGTAGTAGCGCCACATGAGCTCGTCGGAAACGGCCATGACCTTGCCGAAGATTTCGGAGGGCGCTTCGTCGATGCCGATGTAGTTGCCGTAGGATTTGGACATCTTGCGCACGCCGTCCGTGCCTTCCAGCAGGGGCATGGTAAGGATGCACTGGCTTTCAATGCCGTAATGGGCCTGAAGGGTGCGGCCCACGAGCAGGTTGAACTTCTGGTCTGTGCCGCCCATTTCTACGTCGCTCTTGAGAGCCACGGAGTCGTAGCCCTGGCAGAGCGGGTAGAGAAATTCGTGAATGGATATGGGGCGCTGCTCGCGAAAGCGCTTTTCAAAATCGTCGCGCTCCATCATGCGGGCCACGGTGTAGCTGGAGGCCAGTTTGATGAAGCCGGCTGCGTCCATTTTGCCAAGCCATGCCGAGTTGAAGGCCACTTCGGTCTTTTCGGGATCAAGGATCTTGAAGACCTGCTTTTTGTAGGTCTCGGCATTGGACATCACCTGCTCTTCAGTGAGCGGCGGGCGGGTTTCGGAGCGGCCCGACGGATCGCCGATGCGACCGGTGAAGTCGCCGATAAGAAAAATTACATGATGGCCCAGTTCCTGGAAATGACGCATCTTGTGCATGACCACCGTGTGGCCGAGGTGCAGGTCGGGCGCGGTGGGGTCAAAGCCCACCTTGATACGCAGGGGCGTGCCGCGAGCGATTTTTTTGCGCAATTCGTTTTCGTCAATCAGTTCGGCCACGCCGCGCTTAATGATTGCCATCTGGCGGTCGATATCGGTCATCACCCTGTCCTCATGTGCTGGCTGCGGTATTACAGTGCTGTTGGTAAAAAACGCGGCACAGAACGGGGTTCTGTGCCTGCGCAGAATGACAAGGATACCCCCAAGGTTGCTGGGGTGTCAAATTTTCACTGCATGTAGGGTCAACTTCTGGCAGCAACCAGAGGGATCAGGGCAATTTCGCTTTGAAGGTGCTCGCACGATGGCGTGAGTGTGTTGCGCGCCACAACGTGGCGTGGATTCAGCCGGAAATCGTATTTTTCGGCTGAATGAAAACTTTGAAATGTGCGGCATTTCAAAGTTGATCCGATCTAGAGCATTTTAACTTTGAAAAAGTGTAAATGCTCTACGCTGTACGAAAGTACAGCGCGCCACAACGTGGCGTGGATTCAGCCGGAAATCGCATTTTTCGGCTGAATGAAAACTTTGAAATGTGAAGCATTTCAAAGTTGATCCGATCTAGATGCCGAGCAGGGCGTAGACGCGGCTCTGGCTCAGTCCGCCATGCACCGAAAGCGCGGCGACGTTATCCTGCGCAATCATGTTCAGGGTGTCGTCCATGACGGAGTCAACCTCGTGATCTTCCAGCAGTTTGGGCGTGCTCAGGTTGACCACATCCTGCACTGCGGCGGGGGTGGAGCCGGAATCGTCCTTGTCGGGACGCGGAAACGAGAAGGGGTGAAATGCATTGAGGCCGGAAATTTCCATGGCTGTATCCTCTATAATATGGCCGCATGTGCGGGTGTGGTCAAACTTTCCGCCCTGAGCGGATGCCGGAATTCATGCAAATTGGGTGCCATGAAGGTGTGCATGTTTCTGACGGTTCTTGCCACACTCGTTGAAAGCTCACTGGCACTGCGGGGAGGGCACGCGCATGAAGTTGCAGGGCGCTGGCCTGCCTGTTGCGGGCCGCTACCCGGCGCTGTGGGCGTACAGTAAATAGGGCGTGCAGGTTTTTGTCGGCAGGGCGCCATGCTCTGTGGGCCAGGCGCAAAAAACCCTTGCACAGGACGGGTGCCGAAGCGCCGGGGAATTTGGGGGCCAGGCGAGGCCGTCGCGAATGGCGCGGTTGAGACAGATGGCAGTTGTGACAGATGGGTGGCCGTGACAGATGGCGGTTGTGCCAGATGGCGGTTGAGACAGATGGGCGGTTGTGGCAGATGGCGGTTGTGACAGATGGGCGGCCGTGGCTAATGGCGCGGTTGTGCCGTGCTGCGTGGGTGGAGCGGCAATTGGGCAGACAGTTCAGACAGCCAGCAGGGCTTCCTCGTCAGCATCGGGATACTCGTCAAGACAGGCGCGCAGGCGGTCAGAGCCCGAGGCAATGATGTCGTTCCACTGAAGAGCCGGCCCAGGAAATTCCCAGTTGAGTTCTTCAGCGAATAAAAGGCGCAGGCCCACGCCTTTTTCGCACACGTTGCGGGAAATGCCCATTTTTTTTGACAGAAAGATGTGGGGAGGCGCCGAGGCTGGCGCTTTGCTGGGAACAATGAAGAACAGATAGAAAATGTTGCCGGATCGGGAGTATTGGGCAATTTCTTCCGAGACGCAGGCACACGCGCCGCCAGCGGAAAGGTTTACCAGGGGCAGGGGATTGGGCTGGTCGGAGTTGTAGTAGAGGGTCAGCAGGTCGCGTAGTTCCGCTCTGGTGGCGGGCACTTCTTCAAGGGGCATAACCCCCGCAAGGCGGCTGCGTTCTTTGCTCCAGGAAACCCGCCTGTCACGGCGCATCTTGCGCGTGGAACAGGTGTTGGCAAGGCGCAAAAAGAGGTTGCGCAGTTCGTTTTTTTCGTTGTAGCTGACTTCAAGCACCAGCCCTGCCCCCTGATAGCCAAGGCGAATTCTGCCAGAGGGCGTTTCTTCTTCAAGGCAAAAGAAATATTCGCAGGTATTTTCTTCAGATTTGCATTTCCCCTCCGTAATTTCCTTGTGGCGCACCACAAAATGCACTTCGCGCCCTTCAACCTTACGAAACCTGCCGTGCAAAAGCACGTCCGCAGGCTTGCCTTCGTGCAGAATGCAGCACCTGACGCGCACGTTTACCCTCTGCCGCATGGCATTGGTAAAGGCTTCCGCAAGATCGGAGTTCCAAAGGCTGAAAGAGTTGATGCTGATCATTTCGTTCTCATCTTGCGGCTACAGGCCCTGGTCGTTCCGCTGGGGGGAGAGACACCCCGAAGCGTTTCATAAAGGGGACGTGGCAATCATCATGAAGCGCGCTGAGACGTTTGTACAGGACAGGGAAGCATTTGTTGCTATGATAGAAAAATCTGCATGGTTGGCAGATACTATACTATAAATGTTGGCACGTTCCAGAGCAATTTTACTGGCGATGCTGTCGCCATTCGTAAGGCTCGTAGACTCGCCAACGACTGTCGCAAAGACAGCATGCGTAACGACACAACTTGTTCCATACAATCGCTGTCGCCATTCGTAAGCCCGCAGGAGCGGGCAGCGGCTACCGCGAGAATGGATACTTCTAATGTAAAATGCTCTAGTATGATAAGTTTATCAGTTAGTCAATGAAGGGCGCTGCCCGATTTGTGGATATGCAGCAAGACCTTTGTATATAGTCTGTAATTATACCCCGTTGACTGTACCGCAAAAAAAACAAGGTTCACTGGGGCCAGAGCAGTTGACGAATGGAATACAGTAAACGCTCTGCAGGAATTTTTTTGAAAATCCTTGCCACCAATAGTTATTTTCGCTGTTAAGCGCCGAAGCGAGCGTGCCTTGAACTTTGTGCGCGTATATTCTCAATGCGAAAATGCTCTAGTGTATTGTGCGCGGCGCAAGGGCATGCTGCCATGTTGTTCCAAGCGATCAATGATTTTTATGCTTCGACGCATGGCGCTTTTATCTTGAACGTATTTTTAGTGATATATGGTGCCTTCAGATGTACCGCTTTGCCGGAGAGTGAGCAAGCGAAACGGAATCATTAGCGCTTTTTACCCTTGAAAAAAGTGCGCGCCCTCATGGTGCGCGAGAGTGCAGCGCGCCGCAATGCGGCGTGGATTCTGCACAGTGGTCGGCGCGGCACCCTGATGCCTGTGAGCGTAGCCTCATGGTTGGCCAATATGCGGAGGATATGCCGGGCCGATGCTCAGGGCTGAAACCAGCGCACCACTTGCCGTGCGTGCTGGAAAGCAGGCACGTTTTCTGTCTGTGCCTTCAGTCATAAAAACGGGCTGCCCGTTGGGGCAGCCCGTCTGATTTTGTGGAACAGGGGCGTTTAACTTTCCTGCTTTACCTTGGACTTGGTCATGGCCAGGCCCATGCCTTCAAAAAGTTCAAAGATGGCAAAGCCGTACCACAGGGTGTAGAGCACGTAGAAGATGAGCATGGCGCTCATGAGAATGAGGTGCTCGGAAACCTTGGCAGGCGGCACGCTGAAGAAGTTGTTGCCCGGTTCAATGGCGCGACGCAGCACGTTGTCAACGACCTGGGCTTCACCAATCTTGTACTGCTTTTGCAGTTCCTTGATGCAGGGCGAAAGCACGTACCACCACGCAGCCGCGACCTTGAGGGCGGGCTGGCCGTCGTACTTCTGCGAAACGGCGTCGGCATTGTTGTTGTACAGATTGTCGGCGTCATTGGTGGCCGAGGTCAGGATGGGGCCGAGATCCCCGGAAAAGCTGACCTTGCCGTCTTCAACGCGCACGTCAGTGGCGCCGGATTTTTCAAGCACCATACCGGCCAGGGCCGCGAGGTCAGCTTTCTTGAGCTTGACCGTAAGCTGAACGGACTTGCCTTCTACTGTCTTGACGCTGTTACGCACGCCGGGAATGAAGTAGGAGGAGCCCTTGGACAGTTCATTGAACACGTTGTCCGCGTATTGCAGACCGGTCATATGATTGCCGAGCTCATCCTTCATGAGGGGCATGAGCATGATGCCAAACAGTGCCAGAAACGAAATCAGCAGCAGGCAGCCACGAATAAAGGGCGCTTTAGCATGTACGAGCATAATCAGGCCTCCCCTCTGAGCTTGCCGATGTTAAAGAAGAACTTGCTGAAAACCCAGAGGCCGAAAAATGCCACAACGACCCAGAAAACGACGTTGCCCACATTTTCGATAATACCCACAAGACTGGGCGACCAGTGCAGCACTTCCATTTCCACCAGCTTTTTGGGCAGGGTGGCGGCACGGTTGATAAAACCGGCAATGATGGAAATGGCATAGAAGCCGCGGATGTGGATGCCCTTGACCACCTTGGTGGTCAGAGCGCCGACCTGGATGCCCAGCAGTGAACCGAGCAGCATGCCGATGGCCAGGGTGTAGAACACGTAGCCGTAAATGGCGTACTGGCCGATGGCGGCAAAACCGGCGGTAAAGATGATCTGCAGAATATCGGTGCCCACTGTGGTCATGGAGGACACGCCGAAGATGTACACGAACATGGGGAAGGTGACAAAGCCGCCGCCCACGCCCATGATGGCGGCCAGCAGGCCCACAAAGACGCCGCCAGCGGCAACGATCCAGCCGGAGATGCGGCGGCCGCCGGGCACGAGGTCTTCATCAAAGGAGATCATGGGGGGCATGCGCAGGCCCTGAAGCTTCACGGCAAGACCGGTCATGCCGGAGCTGCCGCCGTGCGCGTCCTGACTTGCGGCAGCGCCGCCGCGCGAGCTCTTCAAAAAGTCAAACAGGGCATAAAAGCCGAGAAAGCCCAGCAACACAGCGTAAATACTGCTGATGAACAACTCGGAAAGCAGGGGGTCGGCGTTGTAAAGGCCCTTGTTGATGGCGCCGCCGATAAATGTTCCGATAATGGACCCGGCCAGAAAGGCCACGGCCAGTTTGCCCGACACGTTGCCAAGCTTCTTGTGCACCGTGGTGCCCATGATGGCCTTGGCGAAAATGTGGAACAGGTCAGTGCCCACCGCCAGGATGCCCTTGACCCCCACGGCCATAAGCGCCGGGGTGATGATGAAACCGCCGCCAGCACCGATACACCCGGTGATGAGACCGGCGGCAAGGCCCACGGCTATGGACGCCAGAAAAATGTTAGTGGTGTAAAAGGCGGGCGCGTAGGCGCTTTTGCCGCCCAGCATTTCGTGGTACTCATAAGCCTCCGCCAGGCAACCCGCAAGAATCGGCACTGCCAGCGCCAGAATCAGCAGCAGTTTTTTGCGGTTCTTGAGAATGGAGGTCGATACCTCCAGATCCCATTTCGCGTAGGCTTGCGAGCCGCTCAGCAGAAACTCATACACTTGTCTGCCAAAACTCATACTCTCCTCCAATACGATTGTGGCCGGCCAACGGCCGTAGGTCATGGCCCCAACAATGACGTGTACAGGCACTTGTGGCTGCGCGGCGCGCCCCGGTGCAGCCTGTGCGTTGTTAACTAGCTGTTTTTCATGGCAAAATGAAAAAGGCCAATCTTTTCCCATACACGGAGCTACCGTGACACATTCTTTTGTTTTTGTAAAAGAAATTTATCACGAGCGGCAGTTTTTTGTGACTTGCGTGGAGAAAATACCCCCTTTGCAGGTCACTTTTGGGTTAATTAATCCAAACTGTTGGTGTAAAAGAACAAAAATACGCACCTTATTGCTCGGTTTCTTGCCGTTTTGCGTGTCTCTTCGTGATATTGTGAAAAAAGGCACATTTCTATTTTTTTGCAAGTCCCTGGCTTTGCCCGAATATGATCAGTTCCAGCCAGTCCAGGGCAAAGTTCAGGGCCGCCACGTCTCCGTCCAGGCTGTCTTCCATAATGGCAGTTTTGCGCGCTGCATCAATGGCCACATGGCTGAACATGTTCATGGCGTTGATGAGTTCGCGGAATTTGTCGATCTGAAAAAGGCAAAGCACGGCCGTGGTGGCCATGCGCGCCTCAAGGGGGTTGCCGGTAGCGCGCACCATGGCCATCAGGCGCATATAGCGGTCATTGGCCTCATTGAAGGGCTGCAGCTCTTCATTTTTCATCCACTGCTGCGCGGTGCGGCTGGTGCCCTTGTCAAACCCGTGGCAATGGGATTCGCGCACGATAAAAAAGCGTTCGGCAACGCCATCTGCAGCCATTTTTGTGCCGCGCCCTATGGGGTAGTAGCGACACGCGCCCGGCCTGTCCTCGTATACGGAACAGCCCGCTGGCGTCACAAAGGGGCAGGGTTCGTCCGGCCCGTCCAGCATGCGCAGCATGGGCAGGGGAAAGCCCGTGTCAGGGAAGGAGCGCAGGGTGGTAAAGGTGTTGAGAAAAACATCGCTGGCCATGCCCAGGTGACGGCGCAAGCGTGAAATGTCGTAGGGGGTGAGCGGCAGGGTGAGCTCCGCGCAGCAGCGATTGAAGCAGGGCACCTCGGGGTTGCAGTCAAAGCAGAAGGTTTCGTCTGGGCCAAGCTCGGGCAGGTTGTCAATAAAATCGCGGCTTGCGTCTTTGCTCATGGGGGCTCCTTGTGGGGACGGGGATTGCGGGCGGCACGGTTGCCGCAAGGGGGCCGCAAGTGTGCAGTGGATGAACCGTAGCTGTGCAACAGTCGTGCGGTACGTGCGCAGCAGATGCGCGTGTGCGCCAGCGGCAAAAAAGAGAAGGGCGGCCCGCGTCATTCGGCGGGCCGCCCTTGGCATCCTGTTAGATGACCTTGTTCAGGGCGTATTCGATAATGCCTTCGGCTCCAGCCTCGCGTAGGCGCGGGATAAGGTCGCGCACCACGTCGATCTGCACCACGGACTCGACCGATAGCCATTTTTCGTCCCGCAGGGGGGACACCGTGGGGGAGTTGAGCGACGGCAACATTTCAAGAATGGCCGCAAGGTTGTCCGCCGGGGCGTTCATCTTGAGGGCCACCAGATTTTCTGCCCGCAGAGCGCCCTGAAGCAGCAGGTCAAGCTGCTCGATCTTGGCGCGCTTGCGCGGGTCGGCCCAGGCGTCCCTGTTGGCGATGAGCACAGGGTAGGAGACCATGACTTCGTCAATGATGCGCAGGCCGTGGGCGCGAATGGTGGTGCCGGTTTCGGTCACTTCCACAATGCCGTCGGCAAGCCCTTCCACCACCTTGGCCTCGGTGGCTCCCCAGGAGTAGAATACGTCCACATTGACGCCGGCTTTTTCAAAATAGCGGCGCGTCAGGCCCTCAAGTTCGGTGGCAATGCGTTTGCCCGCGAGGTCGGCGGCGCAGCGGTACGGGGCGTCGCCCGCCACGGCCAGCACCCAGCGACAGGGCCTGTTGGAAGTCTTGGAGTACACAAGGTCGGAAACGCGCACGACCTTGTCTTCGTGGTTGCGCTCGGCAAGCCAGTCAAGCCCGGTGATGCCCACGTCCAGCACGCCAGCCTCGATATACTCCCCGATTTCCTGCACGCGGCACAAGGATGCCGTAATCTCGGGGTCGTTGATGTCGGGAAAATAGTTGCGCGTATGCTTGCGGATTTTCCAGCCCGCGCGCTCAAAAAGATTGATAGTGGCTTCTTCCAGCGAACCCTTGGGCACGCCCAGTTTGATGATGGGCTTCGTATCCGCGCTCATGTTGCAGTCCTTATTTTACGCCGTAGACTTTTTCAGGGTCAAAAACCATTGGGGCGCACAGGTTTGCTGCGCCGTCCTTCCATTCCCGGTAAAAACAGGTGCGCCGACCCGTATGGCAGGCCGCGCCGCCCATCTGTTCCACCAGCAGAAGTACCGTGTCATTGTCACAGTCCAGCCGCAGAGCGCAGATCTTCTGTACATGGCCGGAAGTACCGCCCTTATGCCAGAGTTCCTTGCGGCTGCGGCTCCAGTAATGGGCTTCGCCGGTTTCAAGGGTTTTGCGCCAGGCTTCTTCATTCATATAGGCCAGCATCAGCACCTCGCCTGTGGCGTGGTCCTGCGCGATGGCGGGCAGAAGGCCCTTGCTGAAGTCGGGCGCAAAATCCGCGCCGGGAACGGCTGCGGGTGTTTGTTCCGGGGCTGTCATACTCACTCCTAGAGCAGATTACCTTTGAAATGTTCCTCATTTCAAAGCTTTCATTCAGCCGAAAAATGCGATTTTCGGCTGTATCCACGCCACGTTGTGGCGCGCCGCACTCTCGTGCAGTGGTAGAGCATTTACACTTTTTCAAAGTGAAATTGCTCTAAAAAAGCGGTGCCATGAACCGTGAGCAGTGCGTGCGCACGCGCTCGTGGTCGGCAAAGGGATTAAATCTAACCAGAAGCGCCATGAGACGCAAGCAAAGCCTGTGCGGCTGCGGGGCGCAGGGGGCCGTAGCCATTACAGGGCGCGCAAAAAATGTTTTTGGCGGGAAAAGTGTTGCGTCACTGCATGTGGCTCTTATCTGTATCGTGTGGCAGGCCGCACGTTGCAGTTTGCTCTGAAGGCGTTTTACGGCGCAAGTGCTCCCTTGTTGCGGGATGTGTACCTCGCCCCCGGCGTATGCGCAGCCTGTCTGTACTGTTGTGCGCCCCGGCGGCGTTGCAAGGCCGTTGCGGATGTACATGCGTAGCGGTACACTGTTCGTGCAGTGTGCCTGTGCCGGATGATCGCCAGCCGCGTCATGCACGGGGTCTGCTCTGGGGCGGGCCACGTGGGTGGACAGTATGCGCGGTTACGTGGCCCGTACATGCCCCATTTTTGGTTCATTCACCGCCTTGATCCAGGCAACTTGCGCAATTTACCACGCTATGGCATGTTCGTCCGTTAGCGAATCATATTTAATGGCGGGATGCCGCCGGGAATAATATATGCCAGAACATCAATTGCCCACCGACCCCGACACAGCCTCCGCAACAGCGAAAGACGCGCCGTCTGGCGTCGCGGCCGCGCCCCTTGAGGGCATATCCGTCAGCGAA
Organism: Desulfovibrio sp.; assembly: GCF_034006445.1. Lineage (NCBI taxonomy): Bacteria > Pseudomonadati > Thermodesulfobacteriota > Desulfovibrionia > Desulfovibrionales > Desulfovibrionaceae > Desulfovibrio > Desulfovibrio sp. The sequence continues at coordinate 151,568 of NZ_JAVESS010000005.1, forward strand.
CCTGAAGACGCGCTGCCGCGGGTAACCCTAGCCGATCTGCCCCAGGCCATGCACGAAGCCTGCGCCCGCGCTGGCTGGCAGGGGCTTATGCCCGTTCAGTCCCTGGCGTTCCCCTATCTGCTGGAAGGGCGCGACATCATGGTGCAGTCGCGCACTGGCAGCGGCAAGACCGGCTGCTACCTTTTGCCCATGCTGCCCCGACTGTCCGCCGACCTCAAGGCGCCGCAGGCCCTTGTGCTGGCCCCCACGCGGGAACTGGCCGTACAGGTCGAGCGCGAGGCCGCCACACTGTTCGCGGGCACGGGCATTGTCACTGTCGCCGTTTACGGTGGCGTGGGCTACAAAAAACAGATGGACGCCCTGCGCGACGGAGCCCAGCTCATCGTGGGCACTCCCGGCCGCGTGCTGGACCATTTGCTGCGTCGCACCCTTGACCTCAAGGACTTGCGCGAACTGGTTTTTGACGAGGCCGACCGCATGCTCTCCATCGGCTTTTACCCGGACATGAAGGAGATACAGCGCTATCTGCCCCGGCGGCCCATCCATACCTGCCTGTTTTCGGCCACGTATCCTCCGCACGTGCTCAAGCTGGCCGGGGAGTTCATGTCTGCGCCGGCCATGCTTTCCCTTTCGCAAAAAGAAGTACACGTGGCCGAGGTGCAGCACCTCTTCTGCGAAGTGAAGCCCATGGATAAAGACCGCGCCCTGGTGCGGCTGCTGGAGACGGAAAATCCCGCTTCGGCCATCATTTTTTGCAATACCAAGTCCAACGTCCACTATGTGACGGGTGTCCTGCAGGGCTTCGGTTACAGCGCCGACGAGCTTTCCGCCGACCTTTCCCAGTCCCGGCGTGAGGCCGTGCTGGAAAAGATCCGTCAGGGCAAGCTGCAGTATCTGGTGGCCACGGACGTTGCCGCGCGCGGCATTGATATTCCCGAACTGTCGCACGTGTTCCTGTACGAGCCGCCCGAAGATCACGAAAGCTACATCCACCGCGCAGGCCGCACGGGCCGCGCCGGAGCCGCAGGCACGGTGATTTCTCTGGTGGACGTCATGCAGCGCATGGAACTTGACCGCATCGCCAAGCACTACAAGATCGGCCTCATCCCCCTGCCCCTGCCCACGGACGAAGACGTGGCCCGCGTGGCGGGAGCCCGCCTGACAGCCATTCTTGAAGGGCGTTTTCGCAATCTCACGGGCCTTGAGCGCATGCGCGTGGCCCGCTATACCCAACTGGCGCGCGACCTCGCGGCCGAAGGGGGAGATGACGAGGACAGCGCCCTGCTGCTGGCCATGCTGCTGGATGCGGCCCATCAGGAAAGCCTGCGTGAAAACCGCTTTCCCGACCCGTCTTCCCCCAGCCCCGCAGCAGGCCAGAGCGGCGGTTCGCGTCAGGGTTCGGGCCGTGGCGGTTCAGGCAGCCGTGGCGGCAGAAGTTCCAGGGGCGGCAACGGCGGAAACAGTGACCGCAGCGAACGTAGTGATCGCAATGAGCGTAGTGACCGCAGCGAACGCAACGATCGTAGCGACCGCAGCGAGCGCAGCGAGACCGCCAGCGGAGAAAACGCGGAGGCCCGCTCGGGCAGACGCCGCCGTTCTTCGCGCCGCCGTGACGGCGAACAGGGCAGGGATGCCGGGGACACTGCGCCCCGGAATGAGCAAGGCAAAACGGACAGCGCTGAATAAGCCGACGGAGTTGTATGCGTCATATGGACGGCACACCGGGACCAGCTTCTACAACCACATCCCCGGAAATGGCGACACCCGCCGTTCTTTCCGACACCATGCGGCAGGCTCTGGATAATTTCATGGCCTTGTATGAAGACGCGGATTTTACTGTGGAACTGGCCTATCTGGGCGTGGGGCGCATGCAGTTTTTGCGCCGCCGCCAGATGCTGCTTGAGCTGCGCGGGCTGTACATGGCCCTCTGGCGGCTGGCATTGGCCAGGTCTTTTCCGCAGGACGCTGACCTCATGTTCGATACGTTTTTGCGTGAATACGCCGCAAAGAACAGGGACAGGGCCAGCGCCCGGGTGCTGACGCGGGGGCGCGAGTACTGGGGCATGCTGGAACCCATGGGCGACGGCGACTTCAGTGACGTGGCGCGCCACCTGACCTCCTTTTTCGCCAGGACTGAAATGGGCGACAAGAGCGTCAATCTCAAACTCGTGCTGCACATCCGCAAACTTTACAAACATATATTCGACAGGCTTATATAAGGCCGTTGCGCAAGGGCCCGGCAGTCCGGGTCTTTTGCCGTGCGGGTATTTGCCTTGGAACCGGCAGACATGAATATTGCACATTCCATTGAAGAGCTTTCTTTTATTGAGGCCAGCGGCCTCACCATCGGCAACTTTGACGGCGTACACCTTGGGCATCAGGCGCTCATACGGCATACGCTGGATGTGTGCGCCGGTGAAAAGCTGACGCCCGTGGTCATGACGTTCTGGCCGCATCCGCGTCAGGTGGTCATGCCCCAGCGTGAGCACATGCCCCTGACCACGCGCGAAGAACGCTTTGCCCTGCTGGAAGCCCTTGGCGTGGAGCATGTGCTGGAACTTCCCTTTACTCCCGAACTGGCCGCCCATGACGCCAACAGCTTTGTGCGGGAATTTCTTGCGCCGCTGCACCTGCGTCATCTGATAGTCGGCTATGACTTTTCCCTGGGGCGCGACCGGGGCGGGCATGTGGAGACGCTGCACCGCCTGGGTGCGGATGCGGGTTTTTGCGTGGAGCAGCTGCAGCCTGTGGTTGTGGACGGCACTGTGGTGAGTTCAACAACGCTGCGCGCGCTTATCGGCGAGGGCAACGTGCGTGAGGCCGCCCGCCTGCTGGGGCGCTTTCACGGGTTCAGCGGCGTCGTCGTGCACGGCGACGGTCGCGGAGCCGGTCTGGGCTTTCCCACGGCCAATCTGGCCCGTCCGCAGGTGGTCATTCCCACCGAGGGCGTCTACGCCACCCTTGCCACGCCTGCCGACGCCGACGGCCATACCTGGCCTGCAGTGACCTGCATAGGGCGCAAACCTACCTTTGGCGACAATGATCTCACCGTGGAAACCTTTTTGCTTGAGGGTGGACGGGATTTTTACGGTCAGGCCATGCGTCTGGATTTTGTGGATCATTTGCGCGGGGAAAAGCGGTTTGACTCCGTGGAGGCCCTCAAGGCGCAAATCGCGGCTGACGTTGACCACGCGCGCCGCATCCTGGCCGCCTTCATCCGCCTGTAGCCTTCACCCGCCTGAAGGATGTTATACGGGTGGCTTTTGGGGCAATATGGGGGTATGATTGAAGCATGATACGCGCTGATCTGCATAATCACACCCTTGCCGCTCACGGCCGCGACACGGTGGCCGCCATGTACGAGGCCGCCAAGGGCAGTCACCTGGAGTGGTACGGTCTCTCCGAACATTCGCCCCTGCCGCCCGGCTATGCCTGCCCGCTATACACCGGCGACCTTACTGTAACTTTTCCCGCCTACGTGGATGCCGTGCTGGCCCTCAAGGAAAGCGCGCCGCCCGAAGGGCCGCGCGTGCTGCTCGGCATGGAACTGGACTGGCTGCCCGTCAATGTGCCCTGGATGCGGAAGGTTTTGGGCCACTATCCCTTTGACTACGTTATCGGCGGTTTGCATTACGTGCAGGACGTGCCTGTGGGTTCGCCGCGAAGCTGGGGAGAGGGCCTTGCACTGCCGCAGCGCTTTGCACGCTATGACGCCTATTATGAGGAAATGGCCCGCCTGGCCGCCAGCGGCCTGGTGGATGTGGTGGCCCACCCGGATTTTATCAAGGCCTGCTGCTATGACGATTTTCAGGCATGGCTCAAACAGCCCGGCAGTCTTGATCTCATAGCTGGCGCGCTTACCGCCATGCGCGACTCCGATACGGCCATGGAAGTTTCCTCCGCCGGACTGCGCAAACCCTTCCACGAGCCGTATCCCGGCCCCGCCATAATGGAAATCGCCGCTGACCTCGGTTTGACCATCAGTTTTGGCTCCGATGCCCACGCCGCCAGCGAAACCGTATCCCACTTCGAAGAGCTGGCTCGCTACGCCCGCAGCTACGGATTCAAAAATAACCGTATCGCTGTGGGGAGGGAAAGGATATTGCTCGATTTTTAGGGGGGGAGTAGTTTTGCTTTGTTGGGGGGCGTTGGGGGCATGCGCGGCGAGCGCTCTGAAGAAAATAAAGCAGGGCTTGTCCTTTGAGAGGTGGCTTTTGTGCCCTGCGGGCACGGGAGCCCTTTTTTATTTGTTGTTTGGGCCGCCTCCGGCGGGGGATGGGGCGCTGGGGGCATGCGCGGCGAGCGCTCTGAAGAAAACAAAGCAGGGTTTGTTCTTTGAGAGGTGGTCTCTGTGCCCTGCGGGCACGGAGGCTTTTCTTTTTCTGTTGTTTGGCCGCCTCCGGCGGGGGCAAGGCGGGGCCGGTTATGGGGCTGCGCCCCCTTCTCGGCCCCCCTTGCATCCCCCCCGAAGCACCCCGCTTGGGTTTTCCAGCTTCCGACATTTCGCGAGGGCTGCGCGGCTATTGCTGCGGGAGCTTCCTCGCTTCGCTCGGCGATCTCCCTGCGCGCCACGCAATGCCATTGTACGCCTTCGCGTTGGATGAAAGGCCGGGGGCGTCGCATTAATAGTGGGAAGTCTCAGGAATGGCGGTTTGTTGTCGGGGAAAAGCGCGTTGTGATGAAGGATCTGAACTTTGAGGCCGATTTTTTAAGATGCGTGGGTAATGCTCTGTTGGTGTTGAGGGTTGCATAGAGGTGCGGCAGAGGCAATGCTGTCTCAATTTGAGCACGGCGAAAATCCTTCGGGCGAACAACCGATCTCTAACAATCAAGCGTCATTCCTGCGACTTCTTGCAACAAACCGACGCCTTCGACCTCTCATCCAACGCAAAGTCGTACGCTGGCATTGCGCGGCGCGCAGGGAGATCACCGAGCGTAGCGAGGAAGCTCCCGGAGCGACAGCCGCGCAGCCCTCGTGGAATGGTGGGATATGGAAGGCCCTTGAAGGCCAGTCCGTGGGAGTGTGGGATATACGACAAACCCAGCGGGGTCGTCCGGGGGGAGTGCAGAGGGGGCCTCGGAGGGGCGGCAGCCCCTAACAGGCCCCCATCTGCCGCCCGCCGCGCAGGCGGCCCAAACTACAATAAAGAAAAGCCCTCGTGCCCGCAGGGCACACAAGCCACCTCTCAAAGGACAAGCCCTGCTATTTTTTCTTCAAAAGCGCTCGCCGCGCATGCCCTCGCTACGCCGTCTCGCCGCGCAGGCGGCCCAAACTAAAATAAAGAATAGCCGTCGTGCCTGCAGGGCACAGCAACCACCATTCAAACGGCAAGCCCTGTTTTACTTTCTTCAAAAGCGCTCGCCGCGCAAGCTCTCGCTACGCCGTCTCGCCGCGCAGGCGGCCCAAACTACAATAAAGAAAAGCCCTCGTGCCCGCAGGGCACACAAGCCACCTCTCAATGGACAAGCCCTGCTATCTTTTCTTCAAAGCGCCCGCCGCGTATACCCCCGCTACGCCACCCCGCCGCGCAGGCGGCCCAAACTACAATAAAGAAAAGCCCCCGTGCCTGCAGGGCACACAAGCCACCTTTCAAAGGGCAAGCCCTGTTTTGATTTCTTCAGAGCGTAAGCCCCATAACCCCCTAAAACCGCAATAATATCCTCGTTTTTACCAGCGTCCTATTTCCTAAATAAAAACGCTATTTGCAGCTATGCGAAAAGACAGTGTTTTTTTAAACACCCTGTTGACAAGGTTCTGTATTTTTGAAATTCATACAAAGAATAGTAATCCTTCTTTCTCTCTGAGAAACAAGGGTGCTATTCTTACCAAACCACACAGGATTACGTCCATGCACACCGGGACAGCCCGGGCCGTGCCCCAGCAGGAGTTACAATGAAAAACCGCGGCGTATATGCCGGGCTCGTTCTGGCGGGCCTGTTGCTTGTTTTTGGCGTATGGGTGCTGTCATTTTTTGACACGACGCTTTCGATCAAAAGGGTGGCCATGGACTCGGAAGTCGCGGCCAAGCGGGTGGCCCTGCCATCGGGGCAGGCGCTGTTCAATCCGCCCAGGCCCGAGGACGCGCCCGAAAGCATCCGTGAAGAAGTCATGCTGGGCTACAAGATCATGACGGAAACCAGCAAATACGCCTGGCAATATGTCGGCAATGGCAAGGACAGCAAACTCTCCTGTTCCAGCTGCCACTTTGAGGGCGGCCGGTCCATGGAGAGCATCTCCCTGGTGGGGGTTGGCGCCACGTACCCGCGCTACCGCGACCGCAACGAATATACGGTTGATCTCGGCATCCGCATTCAGGGCTGCTTTGACCGCAGCATGAACGGAACGCCGCCGCCGCTGGACGGGCAGATCATCCAGTCCCTGCTGGTCTATCTGCAATGGATTTCCAAGGATATCCCCATCTATTCCAAGCTGCCCTGGACCTTGCCTGAAAGTCTGGGCAATCCCCACAAGCCCGACACGGCCGCTGGCGCAGAGGTGTACAAGGACGTATGCGCACGCTGCCACGGCGTGAACGGCGAAGGTACGGACATTGCGCCGCCCTTGTGGGGCGACGGGTCTTACAACGACGGGGCCGGCATGCACCGTATACGTACCCTGTCCACCTTTGCCTGGCACTTCATGCCCAAGAACGCCGCCACGCTCACACAGGAATCGGCCCTGGACGTGGCGGGCTACATACATGAAAAGCCCAGGCCCAAGTTCGTGCCCAGCCATCCCGACAAGATTGAGCGGCTCATCCCCCTGACGGAAGGGAAGTAGCCATGATTTTTCCCATACTGCACATTCCGGGTGTTGGCGATGGCATGACCATCGCCATGGACGCCGTGCTGCACGTCGTCATAAGTCACGGTCTGGCCATTGGCTTCATGACCATGCTGATCCTTTTTCAAACCATGACGTACGCGGGCAAGGGGCCGCACTGGGCGCGCATCAGCCGCAGCCTGCTGGGCCCGGCGGTGGTGGTCATCACTTCCGTGGGCGCGGTGACGGGCGTGGGCATCTGGTTCATCACCGGCATTCTCGCGCCAGAGGGCATAGGCTCGCTTATCCACCTCTTTTTCTGGCCCTGGTTCATCGAGTGGGGGGCCTTTACCTCTGAAGTTATCCTGCTGCTTTTTTACTACTATCTGTGGGACAGGCTGGCGGAGAAACATCCCGGCCGTCTGACCGCCCTGGGGTGGGGCTATGTGACCATGGCCGTCATCTCGGCCATCCTTATCTCGGGTATTCTGGGCTTCATGCTCACGCCTGCCGGCTGGCCCTGGGGACAGACTTTTGATCAGGCTTACTACAACCCCACCTTTGCGCCGCAAGTGTTTTTGCGGCTGGCTGGCGGGCTTGCCATAGGCTCGCTGCTGCTGACAGCCTGGATAGCCTGGCGCTTCAAGGGCACGCGGGAGGAGCGGGGCAGCGCCCTGCGGCTCGCGGGCGGCGTTTTTCTTGGCTGTGTGGCCGTGGGCGCGGTCAGCGCGTGGGTGTACTTCTCGCGCGTGCCCATGACCTTTCTCACCCACTGGAAGTTCGCAGTGGCAACGTCCTACATGTCGCAGAAGCCGGACTTTCTGCCCGCCCTCAATGCCGTTGCGGTGGGGGTGCTTTGCCTCACCGGGCTGGTCGCCGTACTGCGCTGGCCGGTGGTATGCCGCATTCTCTGCATCCCGGCTATCCTGCTCAGCGTGTTTATGGTGATGGAATTCGAGCGCATACGTGAATTCGTGCGCGGGCCGTATCTGCTGCCCGGATATATGTACGCCAACCAGGTGCCGCTGGCGGAAAAGCTGGCGGTTGACGAAACCAAGGCAAGCTATCTGCCGCGTATGCGCTGGGTGGACGACAACGGTACGCTGCCGCCGGACATGGTGGCGGGCAAGGCGCTGTTTGCCGCCAACTGCGGCGTGTGCCACACCACGGTCAAGGGCGGGCTGAACAATATCGGCATCCGTGTGGCCGGGCGCACCCTGGACAGCCTCAACGCCATTGTGTCCATTACGGAAAACCTCGGCCCCTTCATGACGCCCTTTACCGGGTCTGAGCCGGAGCGCCTGCTGCTGGCCAGCTACATTTACATGCTCGGAAAAGAGCAGGGCTATATCAAGATACCGCAGGCGCCGAAAGCTCCGGCAGCCCAGGCGGCGGCCAGGGAGGCGAAATAGCCATGAACAAATGGACTGATCTCTTCCTCCTGCATCCCCTGCCCGAGGGCTGGCTCAACGGCCTGCTTTTTGTGACCTTTGGCCTGCACCTGCTGTTTGCCCTGCTTATTGTGGGCACGGCCGTGCTGGGATTTGTGTTCTTTTTGCAGGACTGGCTGGACAATGATCAGCCGGGCCAGCACTGGAACAGCAAGTTCCTGCACACCCACCTGGGACTCAAAAGTCTGGCTGTGGTGCTTGGCATTGCGCCTCTGCTGCTCATACAGATCCGCTATTCCTACTCCTTCTTCACGGCCACGGGGCTTTTCGCCTATGCGTGGCTGGCGGTGATACCCCTGCTGATCGTGGCCTTTCTGCTTATTGACGGCTTTAACCATTCAATGACGAGCCGCGCCTGGCTGGCCATGATCTGCGGCGTCATCGGCGTGGGAGCCCTGCTTACGGTGCCTGCCATCTTTACCGGGGCGCTGGCGCTGATGGAGCGGCATGCCCTGTGGGCGCAGTTCGGGCAGTCGGGCGGACAGGATTTCGCCACCTTGCCCGCCCTGGGGCCGCACTGGCTGTTGCGCTATCTGCATGTCATCGGCGCGGCTCTTGTGCTTGGCGCGGCCTTTCAGCTCTTTTTCTCCACAAGGAACAATCCGGAGAAAACCCCGCGCCTGCGGAGCTGGATTTTCGGCGCTACCCTTGCGCAGATACTCATAGGCATTCCGCTGCTGTTCACTGTGGCCGCAGAGCTTACCTGGATCATCGTTGCGGCGCTTACGGTGGGCGCGACGGCTGCCCTGCTGGTCTTGTGGGTGCTGCGTCCCCGCCAGTCCGCTTCGGAACCGGCCCCAAGGCCCGTGCCGCTGCCCGCGCCGCGCAGTCTGCTCTGGCTGCTGCCCCTGGCCTTTGCGGCCATGCTGGTGGGCCGCCAGTTCATACAGGACGGGGCCATGAATCCCCTTCAGGCCGCCAACGACGCCTACCGCGCCGAGCGGGCCAAGACCATGGATCCTTTCCGTCAGCCTTCGCTGGACGCCTACGCCTTCAAGCTCAAGACCGTGTATGACAACGGCGACGTCATTTACGATCAGGCCTGCGCGCCCTGTCATGGTCTGGAAGGCAAGGGCGACGGCCCCGCAGCCAGGCAGCTGATTATACCTGCCGAGCATGTGGCCGACATCCGGGCCAACAGGGAATACGTCTACACCCTGGTGCGGGACGGGGTGCCCGGTTCCGGCATGCCGTACTTCCGCCTGTATGACCGCGAAAAGATCGAGATGGTGCTGGACGCCATGGGCAAGCGCTTTGGCATGTTCGGCAAGACCGATGTGCCGCAGGACCGCGAGCCGGAGAGCGACGCCATGATCGTATGGGCTGAAACCTGCTCTGTCTGCCACGGCGTGGAGGGCGAGATCACCGCTTTCGGGCATACCCTGCTGCCCCCGCCGCCGGATTTGCAGCAGTACACCATGACCCATTCCCGTGCGCTTGAGGTCATCACCAACGGCTACCCCGGCACGGTCATGCCGCCATTCCGCCACCTGCCCCAGGAAGTGCTGGAGGATCTGACCGTCATCAGCAATACCTTCAGGGCGGTGAAGTAAGCGTTTGGAATACCTTGGGCCGTTGGCGGTAAAGTCGCCAACGGCCCGAAGAACCGGAGTCAACAGACTCGGAGGCGGGCCATAAATCGGCCAGCTGACGGGCCAGCCAGACGGATATGGCGTCATGGGCGCATGGAATGAAAACCGCGCGGTCTGACGCAGTGTGGAGGTCGGGAGCGCCCGTCCGCCGCATCCGCATCCGCCGGAAGGACGGTATTCACAAAAGCGCGCGCAAAAAAGAAAAGAAAACTGCCCGAAGGCGTCATCCTTCGGGCAGTCTTTTTATGATACTGGTTGGCAAGGCGGCAGAAGCCGTGCCGATGGCTCAGTTCAGGATTCCAGCCCCATGGCGTATTCGCGCTGTTCGCGGCGGCGTACCAGCCAGAAGACCAGCAACGCGCCCAGCAGTTTGCTGACGCTCATGGTTATGATGGACCAGGGCGTGGCAAGGCCGATGATGAGCAGAAAGACGACGCTGTCCAGAGGCGCGCCCACAAGGCTTGAAATGAGTATGCGCTGCGAAAAGGGGCGGTTGGTAAAGGTAAACAGCGCCCAGTCGCCCAGTTCGCCCATGGCGAAGGCGGCGGCGCTGGCCAGCGCAAGCTGGGGAGTGGCCATGTACCAGCTTATGACGCAGCCCACCAGCATGGCCCACAGCACCTGATGGCCAACGCGGCGCTGCGCATAGTCGCGCACCACGAAAATAAAGCCCACTATCAGCGACAGCGGGGCCCACATCTCGCCATTGGGCAGTTCAATCAGGGGCGTGACGGCAAAGGCGTAGTTCACGCCTACAATAAGCGCCATGTAGGTAAAGAGAGTAAACATGGCCGCGAGAGTAAGCGTTGGCGGCATGTCCGTCAAGAGAAGCGCAAGAGAAGCGCGGCCGCAAAACACGCCGGGGCAGAGGATAAAATATTATAACAAGCTGCTATTTTTTGTGTTTTTAAGGCAGCAAAAGGCGTCCGCCACAGGGCGGCAAAACCCGCAAGCCAGGCTTGCGGCTTGACCACAGCGCGCGGATATGGGACAGAAAAACAGTTTAGTATGTATCTAGAAAAATTCTGCGCCCTTTTGCGCGCACCGTAGGCCGGATCTTCGGCCAGGAGATGTAATGACCGACCTGCAATACCGTTGCGGCTGGGTGGCACTTATGGGGCCGCCCAATGCTGGCAAATCCACTTTGCTCAATTCCATTCTCGGGCAGAAGGTGACCATTGTCACACCCAAGCCGCAGACCACACGCAATCAGATCGTGGGCATCCACACCGATGCGGATTCCCAGATCATTTTTATGGATACTCCCGGTCTCACCCAGGTGCGTGGCCGCCTGAGCAAGACCATGATCCAGGCCGTATGGCAAAGCCTTGGGCAGGCCGACATCATCATGCCGGTGCTGGACGCCCATTTGTACATCCGTCACCCCGAATTCCTCGATCGCGATCTGGCCCCGGTGGCCCAGGCTCTGGCCAGTGATGACCGCCCGATGATCGTTGTGGTCAACAAGGTTGACCTCTTCAGCGACAAAAGCCGCATGCTGCCGCTGCTCACACGGCTGCACGAAATGTGGCCAAAGGCTGAAATATTCCCCGTGTCCGCCCTGCGCCGGGACGGCCTGGTCGACCTTGTGGCGCTTATCAATAAAAAGCTGCCCACGGGGGTTGCCCAGTTCCCCGAAGATCAGATATCCACCGCGCCCATGCGCTTCATGACGGCGGAAATCATCCGCGAGAAGCTGTTTCTCCATCTGCGGCAGGAAGTTCCCTATTCCGTGGCTGTTGACGTGGAAAACTGGGAAGAAGACGAGGAGCGCGGGCAGACGGTCATTCATGCCACCATTTACGTGGCCCGCCCCATGCACAAGGCCATGGTCATCGGCCGGGCCGGGCAGTCCATCAAGGCCATCGGCACCGAGGCCCGCAAGGACATTCAGACGCTGGTGGGCGGCAAGGTGCATCTGGAGCTTTGGGTCAAGGTGCGCGAGCACTGGACTGAAGACGCGGCCTTTTTGCGCGACATCGGCATGATGGCGGAGTAGCTATGGATCTGCTGGAGCGTTACGGTCTTGTTTTGGACAGGCTGAACTCCGCCTGCGCCGCCGCAGGGCGGCCCAGGCAGGATGTGACCCTCATCGCCGTGTCCAAGCTGCACCCGGCGGGCGACGTGGCCGCAGTGGCCGCCGCTGGCCAGGTGGACTTTGGCGAAAACTATGTGCAGGAGGCTTTGCAAAAGCGTGAAGATCTGGCGGCAGACGCCGGATCCGCCGCTCTTGCCGCTGGCATCCGCTGGCACATGATAGGGCATGTGCAAAGCCGCAAGGCCGCGCAGGTGGCCGGGGCCTTTGCCCTCATACACACGCTTGATTCTCGCAAGCTGGCGGACGGCCTTGAAAAGCGCATGGTCGATGCAGAAGGGCGGCAGCCAGTGCTTTTTGAGATAAATATCGCCTCCGAGCCGCAAAAAAGCGGCCTTATGCCTGCAGATTTACCGGCATTGACCGATTATGTACTTGAGAGATGCCCGCACCTGGACGTGCAGGGTCTCATGTGTCTGCCCCCGGTTTTTGACGCCGGTGATGCGGCCCGTCCCCATTTTGCCCATCTGCGCGAACTGCGTGACGGCCTGCGCCAGCATTCTGGCCTGCCCCTGCCCATTCTTTCCATGGGCATGAGCGGCGACTTTGAGGCCGCTGTGGCCGAAGGGGCGACGCTGGTACGCATAGGCACGGATATTTTCGGGCCGCGTCCGGCCAAAACGCCGCCTCTGGCATAGTGTCTGCAACAGTTTGCAACAGGCATTGAGGCCGGTTTTGCGGGCAGCGGCGTTTCGGGCCTCTTCGGGCTTTCCGAAGGCGCTCCCCTCCCGTGAACATGACGGCGGCGCGGCATGGCCGTGGCGCTGCAAAGGCCAACGGAGTTGATTATGGCGGCCAAGGAAAAAGAAGCCCCGGCCCTGCCCGAGGGGGCGGTTGAAGTCCCCAAGAAAAAATCCCGGGTCAAGCGAATAGTCATTATTTTGGCGATCTTGCTCATGACCTTGAGCGGCGCTGGAATCGGCGGCTACTGGTGGCTCTATCTGCGTACACCCTCCAGCAGTTCGGGCGCTCCTGCGTCCGATGCCGCTGGCGCGTCTGCCGCTGCGGGCCAGCCTGCGGGTTCGTCCCAGGCGGGCGGTCAGGGCGGCCAGGGCGGAGTATCCGCACAAGGTCAGTCTGGCGGCCAGGGCGCAGGCGGAGGCGACGGACGTATTGAACGGCAAAGCGACCTGCCCCGCAGCGGCGGCATGGTGCTGCCCCTGCCGTCCATTACCGTCAACCTGTCCGACCCTACCGGGCGGCGCTATCTCAAGATGGGTATGGAGGTGGAGGTCAACGCCGATGTTTCGGCTGCCCTTCAGGCCAACAACGCTCGCATCCGTGACGCCATCATCATGCTGCTTGCCGGTAAGAATTACGCGGACATATCCACCCCGGACGGCAAGGTGCTGCTCAAGGCCGAAGTGGCGGCGCGCCTTAACCAGATACTTGGGGCACAGCGCGTTATCCGCGTGTACTTTACGGACTTTGTGGTCGAATAGCTTTTTGCGCGGCTTCGCCGCATGGCCAACGCCCCGGACGCACACACGCCCGCGGCAGGAAGACAACGAGGTGACCTATGTCGCAGGAAGATCAGGACGCTTTAGCCGCCCAGTGGGAAGCCGAACTCGCCAAGGAGTCTGATGCAGCCGGAGATTCCGGCGGCACGGCTGAAGCCGCCGCCCCGACGGCAACGCCGCCCGCTGGCGACGACGCGCAGCGCCAGGCCGATGAGGCGTTGGCAGCCCAGTGGGCCGCCAGCATGGCCAAGGAAGAGGACTCTCCTGGGCACCAGTCCTTTGGCGGGGCCGGGGCTGGCATGGGCGGCCATGCGACCGAGGCCCATTTCAAGGATATGACGGAGATGGCCCGGCAGCCAGCCGACAACAAACTCAAGCGGGAACTGGACTTTATTCTGGACATTCCGCTGGACGTTTCGGCCGAGCTTGGACGCACCCGCCTGCTCATCAACGAACTGCTGCAACTGGGGCAGGGTTCGGTGGTGGAACTGAACAAGCTTGCCGGCGAGCCGCTGGAAGTCTACGTCAACGGCAAACTCGTGGCGCGCGGCGAAGCCGTGGTCATCAACGAAAAGTTTGGCGTGCGCCTTACCGACATCATCAGTCCCATTGAAAGGGTGAAACAGCTTGGCTAGCCTTGCACATGCCGCAGCACATGTCGCAGAACATGTAGTTGCCCAGGCCGCGACGGGCGGCCCGGTCTCTTCGACGCTGCCCGCAACGGGCGGATCGGGGTCGGCGGTGCGCGGCGTGGTGGAGCAGGGTGCGGCAGCGTTGCCGCACGGGCTGGACAGGGCGGTGGAAAACGCCGTTGAACTGACACGCCAGGGGCTTGGCGCTGCCGCGCAGGCGGCGGGCCGCTTTGCCGACACCCTTGCTGACAACCTTGACGGCGGTTTGGCCGGGCAGGCCGCAGCCAGGGCGGCTGAACACGGCACGGGCCTTGGGGGAAGCTCCTTTTCCTGGGGCGGCTACGCGCAGGCCGTGGGCATACTGTTTTTGCTGGTTGCCCTGTTGTGGCTGGTGGTCTGGGTGGTGCGCCGCTTTGGCAAGTTCAATTTTCTGCCGCGTCCGGGGGCGCTGCCCAAGGGCGCTCTGGTTATGGAGGCTCAGTTGCCGCTTGGCCCCCGCAAAGGGCTTATGGTGGTACGCTTCTTGAATAGAAGGCTGTTGCTGGGAGTGACCGACCAGCACATAACCCTTCTGACAGAGGAGCAGGCGCAGCATGAGCCGCAGGACAAAAATTTTCAACACATCATGGAAGAAGCCGCTCGCAGTACTGACAGCCGCTAGCCTTCTTTTTTTGCTGCCCCATCTGGCCCATGCCGCCCAGGACATGGCCATGCCCACCTTGCAGCTCAGCCTTGCCGGCGGCGCGAAATCGCCGGAAAAAGTCTCGGTGCTGCTGGAAATTCTCTTTCTGCTCACCGTCCTTTCGGTGGCTCCCGCCATCATGCTCACGGTCACCAGCTTTACCCGCATCATCATCGTGTTCAGCTTTCTGCGTCAGGCCATGGGCGTGCAGCAACTGCCGCCTACCCAGATACTGGCAAGCCTCGCCATTTTTATGACGGTGGTCATCATGTATCCCGTGGGCAAGCAGATCAACGACGATGCCCTGCAGCCCTACCTCAGCGAACGCATGGACTACAAAGAAGCGCTGGACAAGGCGCAGGCCCCTCTGCGCACCTTCATGTTCAAGCATACGCGTGAAAAAGACCTCTCCATCTTCTATTCCATCAGCAAGATGGAAGCCCCAAGGAGCAAGGAGGAGGTTCCCACCATGCTGCTGGCGGCGGCCTACGTCATCAGCGAGCTGAAAACGGCCTTTACCATCGGCTTTCTCATCTACATTCCCTTTCTTGTCCTGGACATGGTCATTTCCAGCGTGCTGCTGGCCATGGGCATGATGATGCTGCCCCCCATGATGGTCTCCATGCCGTTCAAACTGCTGCTCTTTGTCATGGTTGACGGCTGGAACCTGCTGGTGGGCTCGCTGGTCAACAGCTTTTTGCTCTGACGCAGGTCTGGCATCATTTTTGTAAGTATAGAGAGCCAGTTGTTGGCAGTGTCAAATTTTTCCGCGAGGGTAAGCCCATGTCTCCTGATTTTGTCATCGGTTTTGGCCGTCAGGCCATTGAACTGTGTCTCATGATGGCTTTGCCCATGCTTGCGGTGGGTCTGGGGGTGGGTGTGCTTGTGAGCGTCATTCAGGCCGCAACCCAGATTCAGGAAATGACCCTGACCTTTATTCCCAAGATCGTCTGCATGTTTCTGGCCCTGCTGGTGGCCCTGCCGTGGCTCATGGAGCGCATGATAACCTTCACGCGCGACGTGTTTATCAATATCCCCAATTACGTACGGTAGCCTGATGCGGTTCTTCTGCAATTCCATCAACAGAGGCAGGGGATTTTTCCACTGCCCAACGACGCGGACACTGTGCCATGTGCCGGAACTCGTATAAACAGTACCATGTACAAAAAGATGTAATTGCAGCAGGGAATATAGAGAATCAGATTAAGTCTAGAGAAAATACAGAAAGATTTTGCAGATCAATACAAAAAGGAAATGTCCATGACATTTCCTTTTTGTATTGTCTGACGCCCCATCCTTGTGTAGGCTGGAGATCGTGCGCTTTGTCAGAGGGTAAGAAACAGTTTTGTTTTTTGCGTGGGGCGCGCGTCAGAATGGCTGCGCCCAGCCCTGCGGCAACTTCAGGATTTGGCGCGTACGGATGCCGCCAGTCCCAGAAGAATGGCCCCGGCCTGCGCCACATTGAGCGAATCAAAAGTCCGAGCCAGGGGTATGCGCAGCATATGCGCGCACCGCTTGGCCACGCCTGGCCGCAATCCCTTGTCTTCGTTGCCCAGCACCAGAATGGCGGGCAGACACATGGGTTCGGCAAAGGCGTCCAGGCTCCCGGAGCCGGGTTGGCCGCCTGCGCCATAGATGGTCAGTCCGGCCTCTTCAGCGCTGTCCAGGGCATGCCCCAGGTTTGTCACGCGGGCCACGGGCAGATGCTCCAGGGCTCCGGCGGCGGCGCGGCGGGCGGCAGGGCCCAGATAGGCGCTGTTGTGGCGGGGCATAATGATGCCCGCGCCCCCAAGGGCGTAAAGAGTGCGGCAGAGCGTGCCCACATTGCCGGGGTCCTGCACCTGATCAAGGGCCAGGACTATGGGCAGGGGAGCCTGCTCCAGGCTCGCAAAAATGTCTTCAAGCTCGCAGAAGCTGGTGACAGAAAGGCGCGCCACCACACCCTGGTGACTGACGGCGTCCCGGCCCGCATCACGGCCTGCCTCGCGGTTAGCGCCACTGGCAGGACGGCACAGACGGTCGAGAACGGCCTGTTCCACCAGCGTAAAACGTACGTCGTTTTTGCGGCAGAGGTTCTGCATTTCGCGGGCTTCGGGGCCGCGAAGCCCCTTTTTGCAAAACACGCAGTCAATGCGCTGCGGGTCGCTGGACAACAGTTCCAGCACGGGTTTGAGGCCCGGCAGAAGAGGGGCGTCTTCAGATTGGGTATGCATACGCGCCTCCGCGCGGAGTGACACGGCCGCCATGAGCTGCCGAGGTAAAAAATATGAGGAAAAGAGCGTCCACAGTCACGGCTGTGTACGCATCTTCCCGGCTCCTGGCAAGCCGGGCGGACAGGAGAACGCCATGACGGAATCTAGTATGGACATTGCCGCACAAGGACGCAAGGGTGTTACCGTAGGGCTGCGCCTGTGCGTGCTGGCGGTTGCGTGTTGCCTCATGCTGGCCGGGGGCTGCGCCTCGCGGCAGAGTGGCGACTCTGGCGGTCGCGGCGTTTCCTTTTCTGTCCCCGATGACGACCCCACTCCCTTGAGCAGCAAAGAAATGGCGGCGCTCCAGTCCACGGGCCAGGTGGATAAAAGCGTGCCCCCCGAAGCCATGGACGACGTGACCCGGCAGTACAAATATTATCTGCACAAGGGGCGCAATTCCGTCTGCGTGTTCTCCAAAAGGGCCGAGGGATATTTGAACTATTCGCGTCAGGTTTTCCGTTCGCGCGGTATTCCCGAAGAGCTGGCCTACCTTGCCATTGTTGAAAGCGGCTACCGCGTTGACGCCCGCTCCCCGGTGGGGGCCGCCGGCGCGTGGCAATTCATGCCCGGCACTGGCGAGCGCTTCGGCCTCACCCAGGACTGGTGGACGGACGAAAGGCTTGATCCCTATGAATCCGTGGAAGCCGCCGCAGACTATCTGCAAAAGCTGCACGAATACTTTGGCGACTGGCCCACGGCCGTGGCTGCCTATAATGCTGGCGAAGGCAAGATCAGCCGGGCCAAGGAAGGCACGGGCGGCAAGAACTTCTATGAGATAAAGGCGCGCAACCATATGCTGGACGACAAGGCGCAACTGCGCGAGGAAACCAAGCAGTATGTGCCGCGCTTTCTGGCCATTACCAAGATCATGCGCAACCTGCCCGATCTGGGCTTTGAGCCCATCCGTCCTGAAAACGCGCCTGGGGTGCAGCGTCTTACGGCGCGTCCCGGCACTGATCTCAATGGGATGGCCGAGGCCTGCGGCATGAGCTGGAGCGAATTTGCCGCCTATAACCGCCATCACAAACACAGGATCACAGATACGGGGCGCTCCACCTTTGTGTATGTGCCTGCCCAGAAGGAGCGTCAGGCACAGGCTTTTCTGGGGTCGTCACGCTGCACGGCCTATGCCGGGTGGGGTGCCATGCGGGTGACCAGCAATGCCGACTCGTGGGAAAAAATCAGCCGACGTTGCGGCGTGCCCGTGGCGCAACTGCGCGCGCTCAATCCTGGCGAAAGCCGTTTGAGCGCAGGACAGACCGTGCTTGCGCCGCGTTCGGTGGATATGTCCGCCAAGGCAGTGGCGGCGCTGGACGGTAAGGCGCAGTCAAAGGCCGAGGGCGGTAAAAAATCAGCTTCTCCGGGCAAGGCCGTGCCCCAGGCTTCGGCCCAGTCCTCGCCACAGGCTTCAGGCCAGAGGGCGGTTCAGGCTCCAGTTCAGGCTCCAGTTCAGGCCTCGGCGCAGGCTTCGGGCCAGCCATCGGCGCGGGCTGTGGCCTCGTCGGGCAGCCATACGCTTCAGGCCAATGAAACCCTGTACGCCGTGGCCAAACAGCACAACGTCACGGTCAAGGATTTGCAGGATCATAATAATATAGAGAACCCCAATGCGCTGCAGGCAGGAACCGTCCTGCGCATTCCGGCTGGCGCCGGCTCTGCGGCCAACACCGCAGCCGGGCCTGCAAACGTGCCTGCTGGAAAACCTGCGGCCAGCTCAGCCGCCGGGACTTCGGTCAAACCTGCGGCCGTCTCCGCAGCCGGGCCTGCGGCTGGCGGGTCAGACGGCAGAGTGGGCGGCAGAGTGGGCGGCCCGGCGAGCGGCACGGCGAGCAGCCCGGCGAGCACCAGGCCCGTGCCCAAGGCGACCAAGACGACGTATACGGTGCAGGCCAAGGACAGCCTGTGGAAGATCGCGCGCGAACACAAGGTCAGCGTTGAAGACCTCATGCGCTGGAACGGCGTGAACGAGAAAAACCTGCGCGCGGGCTCTGTGCTGGTGGTTGAGCAGTAGATTGCGCTGTCGATGGACAGTGGGTTGCGCTGCGGCATGATCCGCGAGTTGCGCTGCAGCATGTCTGCTGCATGTCTGCGGCATGATCTGCGGCCTGATCTGCGAGTTGCGCTGCGGCATGTCTGCTGCATGTCTGCGGCATGATCTGCGGCCTGAACAGCGGCATGGCAGCGGCATGACCTACGGGTTGCGTTGCGGGTTGCGTTGCGGGTTGCGCAGCAGCATGGGCTGCGGCATGGGCCGCAACATGAACTGGCGGGTAAGGAACAGGTGAACAGCACCTGCGTGGGCATTTTGAAAATCCTGCCGAAGAGAGGTTAGCGGTATTTTCGCAACGTTCCGAAAAAAACCGCGCCCGTGGCCGATAAACGGAAATGCACCCCCAACCGCGCCGCAACAAACTGATAAAAAAAGAAGAATTTGGTTGACACCAACCCCCGCCTTGAGGCAAGTTCTCCTTTCGCGCAACGGCACTGACCTTGAAACGACACGCAGGCGAAACAAACTTCGTCGGGTCGCAAGAAAGTGATTGACGGGGTGCGAAAAGAGGTGCATAAGACTTCTCCCGCTCATACAAAACTGAATAATGACTTTATCTTGCGATAGCGAAATCATTTCAGCAAAGCGAAAATAAGTGA